>DATGFB010000288.1:0-4353 GCA_035309605.1 Jatrophihabitantaceae bacterium | reverse complement strand
GAAGGCGATCCATGGTGGGGTTGGCGTCGCATCGCGTGGCAGACCGACGATCCGGGCGTCCCGGTCGTGGGCTACCTGCGCCGGCCGTCGCGCGCTCGGCTTGCCGCCGCGGCGCGGTTGGCCTGGATGTCCAGCGACGCGACCTGACCCGCGCCGCCACACAAACGGCACCCCCGGCGACCATGGTCAACCGGGGGTGCCGCGTCAGCGATGTGCTGCTACCCGATGCAGGCGAGCGCTGCGTGAGCTTCGCCGACCACCAGGCTGTAGCGCTTGTCGGAGAACTGGATGAACAGCGCGCGCTGCGTCACGTCGTGCGACGACGGGTGCAGCTGCTGGTTCACGTACACCACGATGCGCAGGCCGACCGGGATCGTCAGCGGGCCGTTGCCGAGCTGGATCACGTGTCCGTTGATCGTGAGCGAACCGAGCCACGAGTCACCGTTCGCTGCGCCACCGCATTCACTGTTCAGGACTACGCCGGCCTGGCTGTGCACGCCGGTCGCAGTGAGGAACAGTCCGGGCGCGATGATCTGGACACGACCTGCGTCGGTCTGCGCCTCGGTAGAGGCCACGACGCCGAAGTCGGTGAAGCTCGACGAGCTCACCACTGCGTGTACCTGCGCGTTCACCCCGCTGAGCGGCGGGATGCCCGGGACGAGCGTGACGTTCAGGTCAGCCAACGAGACCCTGTCGAAAACGCACGGGCTGAATTGCGGGTTCGCTTGCGCGACCGTGATCGGGTTCGGCGCGTTCAGGCCTGCCACCCGAGACGTGCACCCGCCGACCACCGACGGCGATGCGCCCGCACTCGACGACACGCCGACCAACACGCCCGCCACTGTGACGACCGCGAGCAGCGGAACGGTTATCGAGCGCACCAGGCCGCGCGCCCTGTGCCTTGCCGTCATGGGACCCCCCAAGAAGACGCGATTGTCTTACCCCCGACGCTGCGGAACGTAGGACCGCCCATAGAGATCGTCAATTCGGCAACTACCGCGCTTCACGCCGATCAGACCGGCCACGCGAACGTGCGTGTGTTGTTCAGACGCCGATCGGGTGCCAGACGGTCTTCGTTTCCACGAAGGCCGACATGCGCGTCAGTCCAGGATCGGCTGCCCAATCTTCGCGCGCCGGTGCGTGCACGCGTTTGACGTTGTCTGCCGCGGCGATCTCCAGGTCGCGTCGCGCGTCTGCGGCTACGCCGCACAGGTCGATCGCGTTGACGTCGCGATGCGATGCGAGCCACGGCGCGAGTTCGGCGGTGAAGCCGGTGAGGATGTTGACGACGCCGGCCGGCAAGTCCGACGTGGCGAGTACTTCCGCGAGCGACACGGCCGGCAACGGGTACCGCTCGGACGCGACGAGCACCGCTGTATTGCCGGTGGTCAGCACCGGTGCCAGGGTCGAAACCAGGCCGAGCAGGCTCGACTCCTGCGGCGCAACGACCGCCACGACGCCGGTCGGTTCGGGCAGCGAGAACACGAAGTACGGGCCGGCGACCGGGTCGGTCGCACCTGCGACCTGCGCGTACTTGTCCGCCCAGCCCGCGTAGTACACCCAGCGGTCGATCGCGGCGTCCACCTGCGCGCGTGCGGCCCGGCGGTCTCCGCCCTCTGCGTCGTGCACCTCTGCGACGAACTGCGCGCGGCGCGCGTCGAGCATCTCGGCGACCCGGTACAACACCTGGCCGCGGTTGTACGCAGTGGCGCCCGACCAGCCGGCAAACGCCGACCGTGCGGCGCGCACCGCGTCGCGCACGTCCTTGCGCGAGGCCTGCGCAGCGTGCGCGAGCAACTCGCCGTCGGCCCCGGTGACCGGATACGAACGTCCCGACTCCGAACGGGGGAACTGGCCGCCCACGTAGAGCTTGTAGGTCTTGCGAACCCGCAGCCGGCTAGACATCGAGATACGCCCCGAGTCCGTGGCGGCCGCCTTCGCGCCCGAATCCGGACTCCTTGTACCCGCCGAACGGCGCGGTCGGGTCGAAGCGGTTGAACGTGTTCGCCCACACCACGCCCGCGCGCAGCTTCGACGCCATCGACAGGATCCGCGAACCCTTCTCCGTCCACACGCCCGCCGACAGGCCGTACGCGGTGTTGTTCGCCTTTTCGATCGCCTCGGCGGGTGTGCGGAACGTCAGCACCGACAACACCGGCCCGAAGATCTCCTCGCGCGCGATGCGATGCGCTTGCGACACGTTGGTGAAGACGGTCGGGACGAACCAATAGCCGCGCTGCGGGACGTCACACGGCGGCGACCAGCGCGTCGCACCCTCATCGACACCCGCTTGGGTGAGTTCGGTGATGCGCGCGAGCTGTGCGGCGGAGTTGATCGCGCCGACGTCGGTGTTCTTGTCGAGCGGGTCACCCAGGCGCAGCGTGGCGAGCCGCCGCTGCAAGGACGTGACGACCTCGTCGACGACCGACTCCTGCACCAGCAGGCGCGACCCGGCGCAGCACACCTGGCCCTGGTTGAAGAAGATGCCGTTGACGATGCCCTCGACGGCCTGGTCGATCGCTGCGTCGTCGAAGACGATGTTCGCCGCCTTGCCGCCCAGTTCGAGCGACACGTGCCGGCCGGTGCCGGCGAGAGTGCGCTGGATGATCTTGCCAACCTCGGTCGACCCGGTGAACGCGATCTTGTCGACGTCGCTCTCGACGATCGCCTGCCCGATCGCGGGGCCGCCGGCGAGGATGTTGACGACGCCGGGCGGCAGATCGGCCTCGGCGATGATCTCGGCGAGCACCAATGCAGTCAGTGGGGTGGTCTCGGCCGGCTTGAGCACGACCGCGTTGCCGCACGCGAGGGCCGGTGCGATCTTCCAGGCAGCCATGAGCAGCGGGAAGTTCCACGGAATGACCTGGCCCGCGACACCGATCGGCTTGGGGTCGGGGCCGAAGCCCGCGTGGGCAAGCTTGTCCGCCCAGCCCGCGTGATAGAAGAAGTGTGCTGCGGCGAGCGGTACGTCGACGTCGCGCGACTCGCGGATCGGCTTGCCGTTGTCGAGCGATTCGAGCACCGCGAGCTCGCGGGAGCGCTCTTGAATCGCACGCGCGATGCGGAACAGGTACTTGCCCCGCTCGGCGCCCGGCATGCGTCCCCACGCGCCGTCGTACGCGCGGCGTGCGGCGGCGACCGCATCGGCGACGTCGGCCTGACTTGCTTCGGTGACCTCGGCGAGGGGCTGCTCGTCGGCCGGATTGATCGTCTTGGTCGCGTCGCCGCGCCCGTCACGGAACGCGCCGCCGACGTAGATCTGGTAGCTCGGCTTGAGTCGTGCCACGTCACGTGACTCGGGTGCCGGTGCGTACTCGAACAGCTTGTTGTCGGCCATGGCTCAGTCCACCGTCACGTAGTCGGGGCTGTCGTAGGCGCCGGTGCGAATCTTGTGCCGCTGCAGCAGCAGATCATTGAGCAGCGTCGACGCGCCGAAGCGGAACAGGTGCGGGGTGAGCCACTCGTCGCCGACCGTCTCGTTCACGATGACGAGGTAACGGATGGCGTCCTTGGACGTGCGGATCCCGCCCGCCAGCTTCACGCCGCGCAACTCGCCGGTAGCGTCCCGGAAGTCGCGCGTCGCTTCGAGCATCACCAGCGCCACCGGCGGTGTGGCCGACACGCTGAGCTTGCCCGTCGACGTCTTGATGAAGTCGCCGCCCGCCAGCAACGACAGCCACGATGCGCGCCGTACGTTGTCGAGAGTTGCGAGCTCGCTCGTCTCGAGGATCACCTTCAGGTGCGCGTCGCCGCAGGCGGCCTTCGTCGCGACGATCTCGTCGTACACGAGCATGTAACGCCCGGCGAGGAACGCACCGCGATCGATCACCATGTCGATCTCGGTGGCACCTGCCTCGACAGCGTCGCGGACGTCCTGCAGCTTCGTCGCGAGGGCGGCGCGGCCCGACGGGAATGCGGTCGCGACACTGGCGATGCCCACGCTCGTTCCGCGCAGCGCCTCGACAGCGACCGCCACGAGGTCTGGATACACGCAGACCGCGGCGACGGACGGGACGGACGGATCACCCGGATCCGGATGAACGGCCTTCGCACACATCGATCGGACCTTGCCGGGCGTGTCGCTGCCCTCGAGCGTGGTCAAGTCGACCATCGAGATCGCGGTGTCGATCGCCCAAGCCTTGGCGGTGGTCTTGATGCTGCGCGTCGCCAGGCCGGCCGCCCGCGCCTCGGCGCCGACCTGGTCGACTCCCGGCAAGCCGTGCAGGAATCGGCGCAGCGCCGCGTCGTCGCGGGTCACGTCCCTGAGGTCGACACGATCCAGTGTCGTCACCGGCCCAGTGTAGGAGCGTTCGGCGGGTCTAGGGTCTGCGTCCGTGGAGACCAACGTCGTCC
>DATGFB010000287.1:0-2442 GCA_035309605.1 Jatrophihabitantaceae bacterium | reverse complement strand
GGCACCGTGCGCGCGCATCTGCACGAGACAGTCGAACGCACTCGCGGGCGCAGCGCCAGATGTCCACACCGCGCGTGCGCCGCTGACCTCGTCGACGTCGAGCAGTTCACCGCGTCCGACGACGACGGTGTTCGTCGCGGGCTGGATCGACAACACGTAGCGCGGTTCGCCGCCCGGTGCCGGCCGCGTCAACGCGAGACCCCGCCGCTGCCCGACCGTGAACGTGTGCGTGCCGGCATGCGCACCGACGACCGCCCCGCTCTCGGCGTCGACGATCGGCCCCTCGCGTACGCCGAGGCGGCGCGCGAGAAAACCGCGCGTGTCACCGTCGGCGATGAAACAGATGTCGTGCGAGTCGGGCTTGTCGGCGACGGCGAGTCCGCGCCGAGCCGCCTCGGTGCGCACGTCGGCCTTCGTCGATGTGCCCAACGGGAACCGCGCGCGCGACAGCTGCATCGGCGTCAGCACCGCGAGCACGTACGACTGATCCTTCGCGGCGTCGACAGATCGCAGCAACCGCCCGCCGGCCAGACGCGCGTGATGACCGGTGACGACCGCATCGAAGCCCAGTGCGACGGCTCGGTCGAGCACCGCAGCGAACTTGATCTTCTCGTTGCAGCGCAGGCACGGGTTCGGCGTGTGGCCGGCCGCGTACTCGGCGACGAAGTCGTCGATGACGTCCGCACGGAACCGCTCGGACATGTCCCAGAGGTAGAACGGAATGCCGAGCACGTCCGCGGCGCGCCGCGCATCGTTCGCGTCCTCGACGCTGCAGCAGCCGCGAGCGCCGTGCCGAAGCGACGCGGGCGACGGTGACAGCGCGAGGTGGACGCCGGTGACGTCCCATCCGGCATCGACGGCACGAGCGGCGGCCACCGCGGAGTCGACGCCGCCGCTCATCGCGGCGAGCACCTTCATGACAGCACGGTGACGAGGCCGGCGCGGCGCGCGCGCTCGACGGACGGCGCGATCGCCTGCAGCACCGCGTCGACGTCCGCGTCGGTCGACGTGTGACCGAGCGAGAAGCGCAGCGATCCGCGGGCGAGCTCGGGTGTGCGTCCCATCGCGAGCAACACGTGCGACGGGCGAGCGACCCCCGCCGAACACGCCGAACCCGTCGAACACTCCACACCGCGCGCGTCGAGCAGCATGAGCAACGACTCGCCCTCGCACCCGGGGAACGACAGGCTCGCGATGCCGGGAAGTCGCTCGGCGGGATGCCCGTTCGGCACCAGGTCGGGCACGAGTTCGCAGATGCCGCTGACCAGGCGCGTGCGCAACGCATCGAGGCGCGCGGCCGACTCGGGCATGCGCGCTACCGCCAGCGCCGCCGCCGTTGCGAACGCCACGGCGCCCGGCATGTCCAGCGTCCCGGACCGCAGGTCACGCTCCTGTCCGCCACCGTGCAGCAGCGGGACGCACTGCAGCTCGCGCCGCGCGAGCAGTGCGCCCACGCCGTACGGTCCACCCAGCTTGTGCGCGGTCACCGTGAGTGCGTCCGCGCCGGACGCCGCGAAGTCGACCGGAAGCGCGCCGACGGCCTGAACCGCGTCGGTGTGCAACGGCACGTCGTAATCGTGCGCAATCGCGGCGAGTTCCGCGATCGGCTGCACGGAGCCGACTTCGTTGTTCGCCCACATGACGGTGACCAGCGCGACCGAATCGGGATCGTCGGCGAGCTCACGGCGCAGCACGTCGGGGTGCACGCGTCCGTGCTCGTCGACGGGCAGCCAGGTGACCTCAGCACGCTCGTGCGTAGCGAGCCACTCCGCCGCGTCCATGACCGCGTGGTGTTCCACGGCGCTCGCGAGCACCCGGCGCCGGCGCCGATCGGCGTCGCGCCGCGCCCAGAAGATGCCCTTGACGGCGAGGTTGTCCGCCTCGGTACCGCCCGAGGTGAACACCACCTCGGACGGACGTGCACCGAGCACGGCAGCCAGCTGCTCGCGCGACTCCTCGATGCGGCGCCGCGCGGCACGTCCCGATCCGTGCACCGACGACGGGTTGCCGACCGCACCGAGCGCCGCAGTCATGGCCGCAACGGCCTCGGGCAGCATCGGTGTCGTAGCGGCGTGATCCAGGTACGGCATCGTTGAGCAGTCTACGACCGAGGCCCGCGGATCCAAGCCTGCCCAAGCCCCGTTGACTGGTCAGTTACCCCCATGACTGGCCACTTACAACTGACCAGTCAGCGTGTAAGTGACCAGTCAACGGGCGGGCCAGGGGCTCAGCCCTTGCGCTTGGTGATCTCCTCGGCGAGCTGGGGGGCGACAGTGAACAGGTCGCCCACGACGCCGAAGTCGGCGAGCTCGAAGATCGGCGCCTCGGGGTCCTTGTTGATCGCCACGATCGTCTTGGCGGTCTGCATGCCCGCCCGGTGCTGGATGGCGCCGGAGATGCCGACAGCGATGTAGAGCTGCGGCGACACGGTGACGCCGGTCT
>DATGFB010000286.1:0-7796 GCA_035309605.1 Jatrophihabitantaceae bacterium | reverse complement strand
AAGCGCTCGTCGCGCGTGCGCACGAGCGCATCGAGCGGGTGTTCTTCACGAACTCCGGTGCTGAAGCGATCGAGAGCGCGATCAAATTCGCGCGCGCGGCGACCGGACGCGACAAGATCCTGCACTGCGACCATTCCTTCCACGGCCTCACCACGGGCGCGTTGTCGCTGAACGGCGGTGCTGAGTTCCGCAAGGGCTTCGGCCGGCTCCTCGACACCGAGAAGATCCCGTTCGGCGATCTGGATGCGCTGTCGATCGCGCTCGCCCGCGGTGATGTCGCGGCGCTCGTCGTCGAGCCGATTCAAGGCAAGGGTGTGTATCTCGCCGACGACGCGTATTGGCCGGCCGCCGCCGAGCTGTGCCGGCGCAACGGCACGTTGCTCGTCGTCGACGAGATCCAGACCGGGATGGGCCGCACCGGCAAGTTCTTCGCGCACGAGCATTACGGCATCCGCCCCGACATCATCACCATCTCGAAGGCGCTGTCCGGCGGGTACATCCCCGTCGGCGCGATGTTGTGCTCGGCAAGGATCTCCGACGCGGTGTTCAGTTCGATGCAACGCGCCGTCGTGCACTCGTCCACGTTCAGCACGAACCTGCTCGCCATGGTCGCGGGCCTGGCCACGCTGCACGCGATGGACGAGGAGAACATCGTCGAGCGTGCCCGCGAAACCGGCGAGCTGTTCATGTCCTCGCTCGCACCCCTCGTCGAGAAGCATGAGCTGCTGCACGAGGTGCGCGGCAAAGGCTTGATGATCGGGCTGGTGTTCGGCGAGCCGACATCGCTCGGTTCGCGCATGCGCTGGAAGGCGATCGAGGCGGTGCGCACCGCCATGTTCTCGCAGCTCATCGTCACGCCACTGTTCAACCGGCACCGCATCCTGACGCAGGTCGCGGCCGATAACGTGAACATCGTGAAGCTGCTGCCGCCGCTGATCGCGGGCCCTGACGAGGTCGCGTACTTCGTGGACGCGTTGGACGACGTACTCACGTCCGCTGCGAAGAGCTCGGGTCTGGTGCGCTTCGGCACGACGGTGGTCAAGGGTTCGATCAACCGCGCGCGGACGTGATGGCTGAACGCGCGTTGGTGACGGGGGCCGCGGGCTTCATCGGCTCTGCCATCACACGGGAGCTGCTCGCAGATGGCCACGCCGTCGTGGCGTTGGTCGAGAAGGGTGCCGACACCCGCAACATCGACGGGCTCGATGTCGAGATCGTCACCGGTGACGTACGAGATGCGGCGACGATCCGCAAGGCGGTCGTCGGCTGTCAGTCCGTCTACCACGTCGCGGCGCTCTACCGGTTCTGGTCGCGTACGCCGCGTGACTTCTACGAGATCAACGTCGACGGCACGCGCAACGTGCTGGCGGCGGCGCGCGACGAGGCCGTCGACCGTTTGGTGTACACGAGCACGGTGGGCACTCTGGGGCTCGACTCGGGACGTCCGGCAACCGAGCTGGATTACCCGGACATCTCGCACCTGTTCGGCTCGTACAAGCGCTCGAAGTACGTCGCCGAGCACGAGGTGCTGCGCGCGTGCGCCGAAGGGCTGCCCGTGGTGCTCGTATTGCCGACGTTCCCGATCGGCCCGCGCGATCGCGCCCCGACTCCGTCCGGCCGGCTGGTCATGGACTACCTCAACGGCAACATGCCCGCCTACGTGGACACCGTGCTCAACGTCGTGCACGTGCACGACGTGGCTCGCGGACACCTGCTCGCCCGCGACCGCGGAACGAACGGACGCAGCTACATCCTCGGCGGCGAGAACCTCAGCCTGCAGACGCTGCTCGCCGAGCTGGCGCGCATCACCGGTCTGCCCCGGCCGACCAGACAGGTGCCGCCCGCCGTGTCACTCGCCGCGGCATGGGCGTCGGAGATCGTCGAGGGACGTGTGTTGCGCCGACGCCCGCACGTCCCGCTCGAGGGGGCGCGGATGTCGACGACGCGCATGGCGTTCGACGACTCGCGTGCACGAACTGAGCTCGGCTACACGTCGCGTCCCGCATCTGACGCGATCCGCGACTCGATGCAGTGGTACGTCGAGAACGGCTACGTCAAGCCCGCCCGCCGCAAATCGATGCGCTCCTTCCGCTGATCAACAGCAGTGCTCAGTCGAATTTCGACGAACATCTGGTCGTGATGACGACAATTACTACAGCGGTGTATATTCATCGGCCATGACGATCGAGCCGCATGGGGATTACGGGTTCTTCGGCCCTGATTCGGTGACTTGGCGGGTCTGGAGCTATCCGACGTCGCTGACGGTCGGGTTCCAGCGAGCGGTCGTGGTCGAGGAGCTCGACCCGGCGCTCGTCGCGGCCGTCGACGAGACCAAGGCGATTCGGTACCGCCCGCGCACGCGCTACGACCGCACGCTGCGCTACTTCGCTCTTGTCGCGTTCGGCGACACGCGCACGACCGCCAAGGCGGCCGACGTTCTCGTCAAAGTGCACTCCAAGGCGATCGGCATCGAGCCGAACAGCGGCACGGCCTACGACGCGAACGACCCGAAGTCGCAGTTGTGGATCCACCTCACCGCATGGCACTCGATCCTCTACGCCTATGAGAAGTACGGCCCGGGGCGCCTGTCCGCGGACGACGAGGCGCGCTACTGGGCCGAGTGCGCGGTCGCCGCGGAGCTGCAGACGTGCGATCCCAGCGACGTGCCGCGCACTCGCGAGGGCATCCGCGAGTACTTCGAGCAGATGCGGCCACGGCTCGTCGGCTCCGACGTGGCGCGCTCGACGATGGAGCACCTGCTGCACGCGGAAGTCATGATGCCGCCCGTGCCGATGCTGCTTCGGCCGGCCTCGTGGGTCGTCTCGCAGGTACTGCGTATCGCGACGATCGCCACGATGCCGCAGTGGATGCGGGAGATGTCCGGCCTGCGCCAGCGCGCGTTCGTCGACGCGCTCGTCACGCCCGTGATGCGCGTGGCGTTCTGGCTCGCGCACCTCAGCAAGCGGGCCGAACTGATGTTTGTTCGGGTGCTGTCACCGGCGACGGTCCCCGTCGTCGCACCGATCCTGCTGGGTGTGCCGCCGCGACAGCCCGAGACGCTCACGCCCGGGCAAGCACGCGAACGTTACGGCTATGCACCGCCTGCCGAAGCGCACCTGGAGTGGCGCGCGAAGCAGCACGCGCGAGTGTTCGACGCGCACCAGGCGCCGAGCGACGCCGGCCTGGTCGAGTCCGAACCGATCCTCGGCTCGCTCGTGTGAAGTCCGCCGCACCATCGCGTCCCAAACGGCGCCGGGCGTACTCGCCGCGGCTGCCGGCCGACGCCCGCCGCGAGCAGTTGATGGACGCCGCGCTCGACATCATCGTGCGCGACGGTTACGGCGCGGTGTCGGTCGAATCGATCGTTCGCGAGGTCGACGTCACCCGTCCGGTGTTCTACAACGTCTTCGCCGGCCTCGAGGAGCTGCTGTCGGCGCTGCTCGATCGGCAGGAGCAGCGCGCGCTGGCACAGCTCGCGTCGACGATCGCGCTGCCGACGTCCGGTGACGACCTGGGTGGCTTTTTCGATCGGACGGTGCGCGCGCTGATCGCCATGGTCGCGGACGATCCCCGCACCTGGATGCCGATCCTGCGTGCCGCGGTCGATACGCCCGACGCCGTGCGCCGGCGCATCGACCGCGACCGTGAGGCAGTGCGATTGCGGTTCCGCGATTTCGCGTCGTTCGCCGGCGACGAGCGCCTCGACCCGGACGTGGTGTCGCACGCGCTCGTCGCACTCGGCGAATACTTCGGCAAGCTCACGCTTGCCGACCCTGCGGCCGTCGACCCGGCGAAGGTGGCCGCGACCTTGGCTGCATTCGTCAGCTGAGTCGTCGGGGCGCGGTCACAACTGCGAGTTGGTCGGCACGGTGTCCTTGCCGACGACGTCCGCCGCGCTGATGCGCCACGCGCCGGAGCGCCACTGGACGATGTCTCGTTCGACCTGCCCGCCGTAGGGCACCCACGTCTCGAGCCCACCGCCGAAGGCGCGCGTGGCGAGGCCGCCGTCCAGGTCGCGATGGATCACGACGCGTCCGGTCGATTCGACGACGTCCACGCCGTCGTACGCGTTGACGTACGTCGCACTGAACACGGGTGTGTAGAACACCAGCTTCGGGGTGTTGTCGAGCGCGAGGTCGGCGGTCTCGACCCTGGTCGCATCGGGGCTGTAGCCGCCGCCCTGCGGCTTCGGCACCGTGCGTGTCGCGCTCAGCGCGAGCGTCGCCGTCGGCCCGTGCACCGTGTAGACGAGGTCGCGCTCCAGCGTTCCGACCGTCTCGACCAGGCCGACCGCTGCGCCGGCGGTGCTTTGCGCAAGCGTGCACCCTTCGACGTAGTAGCCCGCGTCGGCCAGCCCGTGGCAGTTCTCGTAATACGCCTCGTCCGCGTATGTCTTCGTCACGCGGGTGGCCGGCGCCCGGAACGCGGTGCCGTTGCCCGTGACGATCTCGCCCACCGCGTCGGCGGGAGCCTGTGTCGGCGGCACAACAGTCACAACGGTGCGCTGCTGTTGGGTCGCCGTGGCAGTTGCCGTCGCGGTGACGGTGCGCGTTGCGGTGACCGTCCTGGTGCTGGCCGCACGCGGGGTTGAACTTGTACAGGCGACGCCACCCAGCGCAAGCGACGAAACGGCGACGACCGTGCTGAACCGGGCAACCCTCATGACGACCTCCTCGTCGAGCAGGGATTTCCTGCGGGACTTCATCGAGGAGGACATCGCGCGCGGCGCCGGCGTTGCGGCGGATGCGGATTCGTTATTGGGTCGCCGCCATTGCGCAACGAAATACACTTCGCCCGTGGGGAAGCAGGGGGCGCGCAACCGACGCATCGGTCGCCTCGAGTCGATGGTGATGGGCTCGGGACCGCCGCTGGTCATGCTGCCCGGCCTCGCACCCGAGAACGGCCGCCCGGTCGGCCCGATCCGCTCCGGCGAGATCGGGACGATGGCGCACTTCGCCGACCAGTTCACCGTGCACTGGTTGGGCCGTCCCACCCAACTCTCATCCGGCACGACGTTCGCCGAGCTCGCCGCCGAGACGGCCGCCGCCCTGCGGGAGGAGTTCGCCGAGCCGGTGCACCTGCTCGGCCTTTCGACGGGCGGCAGCCTGGCGTTGAACGTCGCCGCCGAACATTCGGACACCGTGCGCCGGCTCGTGATCATCAGTTCGGGCAGCCGCCTCGACGGGCACGCACTGAGCACGCAGCGGGCGATGATCCGCATCGCCGCGACCGGGCGTACCCGACTCACGATGGCGGCGTTCGCGTGGGACATCGTGCCGCCGTGGCGCGGGCGCATACCCGCCGCTGTCACCATGTTCGTCTCGGGACCGCGGCTGTACCCCCGCGCCCGCGGGCTGCGCGACCTGCACGCCACGCTCGTGGCCGAGGAGTCGTTCGACCTGCGCGCGCTGCCCGCCATCACCGCGCCGACGTTGATCGTCAACGGCGGGCGGGATCGCTTCTACGAGCGCTCGATCGTGGACGAGACGGCCGAACTCATCCCCGGTTCGCGGCTGCTCGTGTTTCCTGAGCGCGGCCACGTGACGGTCGTGTCCGACCGGCGTGCGGTCGGTGCGGCGAAGTCGTTCCTCTCGGTTCGCGACCGCGACAGCCAGACCTCGCTCTGACGGTCAGCGGCTCTGCCCCTCTTGATCTTCATAAGCAGACGTCGTCACTGCGACGTACCGCTATGACGATCAGGACATCGGACGGAGTAGGTCGTCGGCGTCGATGATCGTGTAGGCGTAGCCCTGCTCGGCGAGGAAGCGCTGGCGGTGCGCGGCGTAGTCGGCGTCCAACGTGTCGCGCGCGACCACGGTGTAGAAGTGCGCCTGCCGACCGTCGTGCTTCGGCCGCAGCACCCGGCCGAGTCGCTGCGCCTCCTCCTGCCGCGAGCCGAACGTGCCGCTGATCTGGACGGCGACGGCCGCCTCGGGCAGGTCGATCGAGAAGTTCGCCACCTTCGACACGACGAGCACACGCTGCTCGCCACGGCGGAACTCGTCGTAGAGCCGTTCGCGTTCGGCGTTGGGCGTCGAGCCCTGGATGATCGGCGCGCCGTCGAGCTCGGCGGCGACGTCGTCGAGCTGATCGAGGTAGGCACCGATGACGAGCACCTGATCGTCGGGATGCGACTCGACGATCGTGCGGATCACCGGCAGCTTGGTGCGCGCAGTTGCGGCCAGCTTGTAGCGGTCCTCCGGCTCGGCAGTCGCGTAGGTCATGCGCTCGTTGTCGGTGAGCGTCACGCGCACCTCGGTGCAGTCAGCCGGCGCGATCCAGCCCTGGTTCTCGATGTCCTTCCACGGTGCGTCGTAGCGCTTCGGACCGATCAGCGAGAACACGTCCGCCTCGCGCCCGTCCTCGCGGATGAGCGTCGCGGTGAGACCGAGCCGGCGTCGGGACTGCAGGTCGGCGGTGAGCCGGAAGATCGGCGCGGGCAGCAAGTGCACCTCGTCGTACACGATCAAGCCCCAGTCGCGGCTGTCGAACAGCTCGAGGTGGCGGTACTCGCCCTTACGGCGCGTGGTCATGATCTGGTACGTCGCGATCGTGACGGGCCGGATCTCCTTCTTCTCGCCGCTGTACTCGCCGATCTCGTCTTCGGTGAGCGACGTGCGCGCGAGCAGCTCGCGCTTCCACTGCCGTCCGGCCACGGTGTTCGTGACGAGGATGAGCGTCGTCGCCTTCGCCTGCGCCATGGCCGCCGCTCCGACGAGCGTCTTGCCCGCGCCGCACGGCAGCACGACCACGCCCGAGCCGCCGTGCCAGAACATGTCGACGGCCTGCTGCTGGTAGTCGCGCATGTGCCAGTCGTCCTGCACCAACTCGATCGGATGTGCCTCGCCGTTGACGTATCCGGCGAGATCCTCTGCAGGCCAGCCTGCCTTGAGCAGCGCCTGCTTGAGCCGGCCACGTTCGGACGGATGCACCGCGACGGTGTCTTCGTCGATGCGCGCGCCGAGCATCGGCGCGATCTTCTTCTGCCTGAGCACTTCTTCGAGGACGGCTCGATCGAACGAGACAAGCACGAGGCCGTGTGTGGGGTGTTTCACGAGCTGCAGACGCCCGTACCGATCCATCGTGTCCGCGACGTCGACTAACAACGCGTGCGGCACGGCGTAGCGTGAGAAGCGGACGAGAGCGTCGACGACCTGCTCGGCGTCGTGACCGGCCGCACGCGCGTTCCACAACCCGAGCGGCGTCAGCCGGTACGTGTGCACGTGCTCCGGGGAACGCTCGAGCTCCGCGAACGGGGCGATCGCCGCACGCGCATCGGGTGCGAGCGGATGATCAACCTCGAGCAGCAGCGTCTTGTCGGACTGGACGATCAGGGGGCCGTCGGTCATTCAGCAAACTCCCGGAAAAGGTGGCGAACGAGCCATTGTCCCAAACCGACAGGGGGGCGCGCATGTTCCGTGTGAACATCGCATGACCCCGTCGCGACGCGGCGCTGTCGGCTTTGTAGCCTGCGGCCATGACTACGGGCCCTCAGCGCCCCCCGGCGCATACGGCTGGGGGTGGCATCCGGATCCTCGTGGACGTCCTGGCCTTCGCCTGCGAGCTGGCGATGCTGGCGCTGCTCGTGGTCAGCGGCTGGTCGCTCGGCGACGGAGGGCTGCTCGGTATCGCGCTCGCGGTGCTCTACCCGGCGGTCGCGGTCCTGGTGTGGGCGAGATGGATCGCGCCGACGGCGACGCGCCGCCTGCCGGACCCGTGGCGCTTCGTCGTGCAGGTCATGATCTTCGGGCTGACCTCGGCTGCGGCCGCCGCGTCGGGTCGCCTCGTGCTCGGAG
>DATGFB010000285.1:0-2446 GCA_035309605.1 Jatrophihabitantaceae bacterium | reverse complement strand
CTCCTGGGCCCGCGAGGTCGCGACCGGCTGCGCCTTCGCCGCCCAGGTGCGCACAGCGTCTGCGAGGGCGCGCTGGTCGTCGTTGATGGCGATCGGCACGGGCTCTCTCCAGTACGCTGTGGGCACATTGCGGCGTGCTCCTGAGCATTCTAGAACGCGTTCTATCGCGGAGCCAGAGCAGAGATGCCGGATCTGTCAACGTTTCAGTCCCTCGGATGTGATTGAACTGAAACATGTTTCGGTTACTCTGGGGGCCATGACCGCCGCATCACGGGCCCGAGCCACCACCAACGGCTCCGCGAGCTCATTGACCGCCGACGAACTCGGCTCGTCTGCCCAGCGGGACCGCCGCAAGCGCATCTTGGACGCCACGCTCACGCTGGCGTCCAAGGGCGGCTACGACGCCGTGCAGATGCGTACGGTCGCCGAGCGCGCGGACGTCGCCCTGGGGACGCTGTACCGCTACTTCCCGTCCAAGATCCACCTGCTCGTATCAGCGATGGCACGCGAGCTGGAGCGGCTGCAGGAACGCACCGACCGGATCGTCATCCCCGGCAGCACGCCCTACGACCGGCTGATGTTCATCCTGTCGCGTATCACGAAGGGCATGCAGCGCGACCCGCAGCTCACCGAGGCGATGACGCGCGCGTTCATGTTCGCCGACGCGTCCGCTGCCGCCGAGGTCGACACGGTCGGCCGGCTGGTCGACCGCATGATCGCCCGCGCGATGACGGACACCGAACCGAACGACGAACAGCTGGCGATCGCACGAGTGATCAGCGACGTGTGGATGTCGAACCTGGTGGCATGGGTGACGCGGCGCGCGTCCGCGACCGACGTCGGTAACCGGCTCGAGCTCACCGTCGGCCTGCTCTTCGGGCACAAGCGGGCCAGCGAGGCGTTCTAGCGCGTCGCCGCCGGCTCGACACGGCTCACGCTGACCGGGTCGGCGATGCCCTTGTAGATCCGCCGTCGGGCGCGCAGCACCCGCACGCCGTGCAGGTCCGCCGCGGCCGACAGCGTGTGCGCGGTGACGAGCACCTGTCCACCTCGAGCGTCGGCGGTGACGCGCGCGGCGAGGTTGACCGCGTTGCCGATGAGGTCGTCCGCCGTCACCACCAGCTCGCCGGTGTGCACGCCGGCACGAAGTCGCAGCGGTGCCGGTGCCAACGGCACCATTTCGAGCGCGGCATGCACACCCGCCGCTGCGTCGGTGAACACCAGCATCACTCCGTCACCGAGGTGCTTCACCACGCGCCCGCCCCACTGGCGAATGACCGGCGCGGTGGCGCGTCGATGCTGTTCGAGCATGGCGAGCGCGGCGTCGTCGCCGAACGTCGTGGTGTATCGCGTGAACCCCTCGAGGTCGGTGAACACGACGGTGGCGGTGCTCACCCGGTCGCGCGTGCGGCTGATACCGCTGATACCGCGGTCCCACGCGCTGTCCCACGACAGCACCTGCATCGCATTCAGCCCGAGCCCGGACAGCGCGCTCGGATGACGCTCGGCGGTGCGCTCGAAGAAGCGCCGCAGCACGTCCAGCGGCGGGGCGATCGCCGGCTTGCGTTTGGACGGTTGGTCGAGCCATTGCCGGTCGACCAGGCCGACTTCCAGCGCCATGTCGCGCACCGCGGGGCTGGTGTCGATGAGCTTGGCGAGACGTTCGGACAAGGCACGCTGCGGCATCGGTTCGTCCGCCGTGACGGCGGGCTGGTCCGCCGCCTTGCGTCGCAGCCGCATCTACCGCGGGCCGACGAGCGCGTCGATGAGCGCGGCAGCCGTCGGGCAGCGGTCCAGCAGCTCACCCACATGCGCCTTGGTGCCGCGCAATGGCTCGAGCATCGGCACTCGGACGAGTGATTCGCGGCCGACGTCGAAGATGACGGAGTCCCATGACGCGGCAGCGACCGACGATCCGTACCGGCGCAGGCACTCGCCGCGGAAGTACGCACGGGTGTCTTCGGGCGCGGCGTTCATCGCCGCTTCGGCGGCGCCATCCGGCAACAACGTCTGCATCGCGCCGCGCGACACGAGCCGGTGATAGAGGCCCTTCTCGGGACGCACGTCCGAGTACTGCAAGTCGATGAGCTGCAGGCGCGGCGAATCCCATTCGAGGTCGTCGCGTTCGCGGTAACCCTCGAGCAGGCGCAGCTTGGCGACCCAGTCGAGTTCGTCGGCGAGCTGCATCGGATCGGCAGCCAGCCGATGCAGTACCGACTCCCAACGCGAAAGCACGTCAGCGGTCTGCGCGTCCACGTCCTCGCCGTACCGGTCGTCGACGAACTTGCGCGCGCGGTCGAGGTACTCGCCCTGCAACTCGAGTGCGGTGACGGTGCGCCCGTCCGCGAGTTGGATGCGATGGCTCAATGACGAGTCATGCGACACCTCGTGCAGCTCGCGAACCGGCTGCGTGATCGCGAGGTCGTCGGCGAGGAAGTTGTCTTCG
>DATGFB010000284.1:0-6327 GCA_035309605.1 Jatrophihabitantaceae bacterium | reverse complement strand
TTACACCGGGCACCTCGGCCAGCACCGGGATCTCCATCTTCATCGACTCGAGGATCACGAGCGTGTCTGTCGGCGCCACGGTGTCTCCCGTCGCGACGAGGACGGTGGCGACGTTGGCGACGAGTTCTGCTGCGATCGTGTGCATGGGCGAAGGCTATTGCGCGCCGGTTTCAGTAGTCGATGTTGTGCATGACGTGCTTGATACGCGTGTAATCCTCGAGGCCGTAAACCGAGAGGTCTTTGCCGTATCCGGAGTGCTTGAAGCCGCCGTGCGGCATCTCGGCGACGAGCGGGATGTGGCAGTTGACCCACACGCAGCCGAAGTCGAGCCGGCGCGATACCCGCATGGCGCGGCCGTGATCCTTCGTCCACACCGACGACGCCAGGCCGTACTCGACACCGTTGGCCCACCGCACCGCCTCGTCCTCGTCGCTGAACTGCTGGACGGTGATGACCGGGCCGAAGATCTCGTCCTGGCTGGCTTCGTCGCCCTGCTCCAGCCCGGCGACGACCGTGGGCTCCCAGAAGTACCCGCGCTCGCCGATGCGTGCGCCGCCGGCGAGCACCCGCGCATGATCGGGCAGCCGGCTCAGGAACCCGCGCACGCGCTCGAGCTGGTTGGCGTTGTTGAGCGGGCCGAAGAGGATGTCCTCGTCGGCCGGCGCACCGACCTTGGTGTTGCGGGCCTGCTCGGCGAGCGCGTCCGCGAACTCGTCCGCGACTCGCGGCGCGACGAGCACCCGGGTGGCGGCCGTGCAGTCCTGGCCGGCGTTGAAGTAGCCACCGATCGCGATGTTCTCGGCGGCGTTCTCGATGTCGGCGTCGTCGAAGACGATGACCGGCGCCTTGCCGCCGAGCTCGAGGTGGGTGCGCTTGAGGTCGTGCGCGGCGGCCTCGGCGACCTCGAATCCGGCGCGGGTCGAGCCGGTGATCGAGACCATCGCGGGTGTCTTGTGCGAGACGACGGCCCGCCCGGTGTCGCGATCGCCGCAGACGACGTTGAACACGCCCGGGGGCAGGAATTCGGCGGCGATCTCGGCCATCAACGCCGTCGACACCGGCGTGGTGTCGCTCGGCTTGAGCACGACGCAGTTGCCCGCCGCGATGGCCGGCGCGATCTTCCAGACCGCCATCATCATCGGGTAGTTCCAGGGCGCGACCTGCCCGACGACCCCGACCGGCTCGCGGCGGACGTAGCTCGTGAAGCCGCTCATGTACTCGCCTGCGCTGCGTCCCTCGAGCAGCCGCGCGGCGCCGGCGAAGAACCGGATCTGGTCGAGCGCGGGCGGCATCTCCTCGCTGCGGGTGAGCTCGATTGGCTTGCCGGTGTTCTCGCACTCGGCCGCGATGATCTCCTCGGCGCGTTCTTCCATGGCGTCGGCGAACTTCAGCAGCGCGCGTTGCCGTTCGCTCGGCGTCGTGTCGCGCCACGTCTCGAACGCGGCTGCGGCGGCGCGGTACGCGGCGTCGACGTCCTCGGGGCCGGACAGCGGCGCCGACCCGAACACCTCGCCGGTGGACGGATCGATCAGCTCGGATCGACGGCCCTCGGCCGCGTCGACCGGCTTGCCGTCGATGAAGTTCTGGACGTGTCGACTCACCCTGCACGCTCCGTCTGCTCGGCGATTGGCCGAACCTACACCGCGTTCGCGGCCGTACTCAACGGATCACCCCGTCCAAGGCGCAATTCGCGACGGAATTCGTCGGCAAGCGCAGCCACTCCGACGAATCCGTGATCAACAGCAGAATTCCGTCGAATATCGATCGAAAACTGCTCGTGATCACCGAGGGTCAGTCGTGGCCGTGCTCGGCGTCATGGGCCGCCGCCAGCGCCTCGCGGTCGGCGTCGACCATGATCCGGGCCAGCTCCGGCGTGAGCACGCGCGGCTTCCACTCCAGCACCGACGCGGCCTTGCTCGCGTCGCCGATGAGTGCGTCGACCTCGGCCGGACGCAGGTACCGCTCGTCGAAGCGGACGTGCTGCTCCCAATCGAGGCCGGCGTGCTCGAACGCGAACTGGACGAAGTCGCGCACCGAATACGACGTGCCGGTCGCGACCACGTAGTCGTCGGGTGCCTCGGCCTGCAGCATCCGCCACATCGCATCGACGTACTCCGGCGCGTAGCCCCAGTCCCGGATCGCGTCGAGGTTGCCCAGGTAGAGCTGTTCCTGCTGACCGGCGGCGATCGCGGCGACGGCGCGGGTGATCTTGTGCGTCACGAACGTCTCGCCCCGGCGTGGCGACTCGTGGTTGAACAGGATGCCGTTCACCGCGAACATGCCGTACGCCTCGCGGTAGTTGCGCGCCATCCAGTAGCTGTAGACCTTTGCCGCGCCGTACGGCGAGCGAGGGTGGAACGGCGTGGTCTCACTTTGCGGCGGCGGCGTCGCGCCGAACATCTCCGATGAGGACGCCTGGTAGAAGCGCGTCGCAAGACCGCTCGCCCGGATCGCCTCGAGCAGGCGCGTCGTACCGAGGCCCGTGGTCAAACCGGTGAACTCCGGCTCGTCGAACGACACACGCACGTGTGACTGCGCGGCGAGGTGATACACCTCGTCGGGCTGGATGCGCGACAACAGCGTGACGAGTCGCGTGCCGTCGGTCAGGTCACCGTAGTGAAGAAACAGTCGCGCACCGCGTTCGTGCGGGTCGACGTAGAGATGCTCGATGCGGCGCGTGTTGAACGTCGATGCGCGGCGGATGAGGCCGTGCACCTCGTATCCCTTGTCCAGCAGCAGCTCAGCGAGATACGAACCGTCCTGGCCCGTGATCCCCGTGATGAGCGCCTTCTTTGGCATCCACTACCTCCGTCGTGCTGCCGCTGTGACACGCCATGATGCCGCACCAGTCGGCTACGAGGTCGAGGAGTGTCCCGGCAAAGAGTAGATCGTGACCGGCATGCGTCTCGAGTTCGCGGGGACGATCACGCGGGCATCCGACGGCAGCGGCGCGTGGTACGAGAAGTGCACCTGCCAACGGTTGGCGGCGCCGCTCGAAGGACAGATGTTGGACGAGTCGAACAACACTGACCAAAGACCCTGGAAACCGTCGCGAACACACCACGCCAAGCCGGTGCGCCAGCTCTCCTCCGCAACGCCTGCGGCAATGGGCCACGTGTCGTGCTCGTCGAGGTCGAACTCGACAGTCCGTCCGGCGCGAGCGGGGTCGTCCCGTAGCGCGGTGACGATGGCCGGGTATCCCGCCTTGGGTACTTGCGGCATGGCCAGCTCGCGCATGGTCGTGGCGTCCGCGGACAACGCCACGACTGCAGCGACGGCGACGCCCGTCGTGGCGATGCGCGGCACGGCTGGAGCGGAGAGCTCGGTCAGCCTGATCCACAGCTGCGCGGTTGCGGCGAGGACGAGCACGAGCGGGACAGTCATGTAGAACAGGCCGACGTACCAGTTGATGCGATCCAACGCGTCGACGCCACGCGCCATGTAATAGAAGCTGAGCAGGCTCTGCAGCACCACCGAGCCGTAGAGCGCGAGGAACACCTGCCTGCGCTCGCGATTGCGCTCCGTTGCCGTGAGCACGACGGCGACAACGGCGGCCGCGACGCTCAGTCCGACCGGAACCGCCCGCGTCGTCCAGTACTGACCCATGAAGTCGAGGATCTGACCGAACGTGCGCGGCGTGCGTTGCGCATGAGTTACGTACGTCCAATAGTCGGCCCACTGGCCCGGGTAGTGCAGGCTCGTCTCGAGCACGATCGGCAACGCGAACAGGCCGAGAAGTACGCCCGAGCCGTAGACGCCCCTGCGATGTGCGCGCAGTTCGGCAAGCCACGCGTGGCGGTGTCGCCACACCCAGCCGGCGACGACCACGACCGTCGTGACCGCGACGAAGAGCAGGAAGCTGACATGCCCGTGCGCGAGCAAGCCGGCGCCGAGAACGTACAGCGGGAGCTCGGTGGTTCGCCCGATCGCGACCGCGGCGGACGCCACGGTGAACAGCAGGAACGCGGCCATGTACAGGAACGGGAACCAGACGTTGCCGAGCATGTCGTAGCGCGCGGCGAAGACGAACGCGATGCCGAATGCGACCGCGGTCGCGCCGCGCGAGCCGATCAATCGGTACAGGCACACCAGGGTCAGCCCGATCATCGCGGCGCCGTACAAGGTCGCGGCGAGCAGCTGCCCGTTGTAGGGCGCCGGCACGATGTGCAACACGTCGTGGAACAGGCCCTGTCCCCACGACAGGATGTAGAACAGTGCGGGCCCGGGATGGTGGAAGCGGACGCGTGAATAGTTGCCGACCAGCTGCTGGAACTGCTCTGCTCGATTGACCAGCAAGGAGTTCAGCGCCTGATCGGAGCCTGGGTACTGCGCTGTCGTGAAGATGTAGCCGTTGCGGACGAGCGAGGCGATCGTCATCAGCCCCGTAGCGACCCAGAAGATGACGTAGACGTCACGACGGCGCGTGTCGTTCGAGACCTGTGGCGTTGCGTCGGTCAGGTCGCGAACGGAACGCTCATCTACGGATGTCATACGAGCCGAACTTTACCGGTCGGCACACTGCGGTAACCTGAGTGCACCATGACGCGTGCGCTGCTTCTTAGCCGCCGCGACGAGGCCCGGTAAGACACCGGTCGGCCCCCTCGTCGCGGGCCGTCGCGCTGACCACAGCGCCTGCGCCGACCGAAGCCACATACCGGTCAACAAACCAGGAGCTGCGTCGCCATGAGTAAGCCATTTCCGCAACAACCATCGGGCATGCCGTGCCATCGGTACCGCCCGTTCCCTGCCGTCGACCTGCCTGATCGGCAGTGGCCGTCACGCACGATCTCCGAAGCACCGCGCTGGCTGTCCACCGATCTGCGCGACGGCAACCAGGCGCTGATCGACCCCATGAACGCGGCACGCAAGCTCGCGATGTTCGAGCTGCTCGTCCGCCTGGGGTACAAGGAGATCGAGGTCGGATTCCCGGCGGCGAGCCAGACCGACTTCGACTTCATCCGCAGCCTCATCGAGGGCAACAAGATCCCCGATGACGTCCGCATCTCGGTGCTGACGCAGGCCCGCGAAGAGCTCATCGACCGCACCGTGCAGTCGCTCATCGGCGCCAAGCACGCGACGGTGCACATGTACAACGCGGCCGCAACGCTGTTCCGCAAGGTCGTGTTCGGCTTCCCCGGTGACGGACGCGCCGAATGCCGCGCGGTCGCGGTCGACGGCACCCGCGCGGTGATGAAGTTCGCCGAGATCTACCTGCCCGACTGCGACTTCGGCTTCGAGTACTCGCCCGAGATCTTCATGGACACCGAGCTCGACTTCTCGCTCGAAATCTGCGAGGCGGTCATGGACGCGTGGCAGCCCGGCGAGAAGCGCGAGATCGTGCTGAACCTGCCGTGCACGGTCGAGCGGTCCACTCCGAACGTTTACGCCGACCAGATCGAGTGGATGTCGCGCAACCTGACGCGGCGCGAGTTCGTGTGCTTGTCCGTGCACACGCACAACGACCGCGGTACGGCGACCGCGGACGCAGAGCTCGCGGTGCTCGCCGGTGCGCAACGTGTCGAGGGGTGCCTGTTCGGCAACGGTGAGCGCTCCGGCAACGTCGACCTGGTGACACTGGGCCTCAACCTGTACAGCCAGGGCATCGACCCGATGATCGACTTCAGCAATATCGACGAGATCCGCCGCACCGTCGAGTACTGCAATCGCATCGACGTGCACGAGCGGCATCCGTACGTCGGCGATCTCGTGTACACGTCGTTCTCCGGCTCGCACCAGGACGCGATCAAGAAGGGCTTCGACGATCTCGAGCGGCAGGCGGCCGAGGCCGGCGTGCCGGTTCGCGAGCTGCCATGGCAGATGCCGTACCTGCCCATCGACCCGAAGGACGTCGGCCGTTCGTACGAGGCGGTCATCCGCGTCAACTCGCAGAGCGGCAAGGGCGGCGTCGCGTACATCATGAAGACCGATCACCACCTCGACCTGCCGCGTCGGTTGCAGATCGAGTTCAGTCAAGTGATCCAGGCGCACACCGACGGTGAGGGCGGCGAGGTCGATGCCGACCTGATGTGGCGGATCTTCAGCGACGAGTACCTCACCAATGACTCGTTCGAGTTGCTGCGTTCCAGCTCGTCCAGCGACAACGGCATCGAACGGCTCACCGCGACGATCCGCGCGTTCGGTGTCGAGCATGAACTCGCGGGCGTCGGCAACGGGCCGATCGCCGCGTTCTGCGAAGCGCTGTCCGAGGTCGATCTCGGGCTGGGCGGCGTGAGCGTGCGCGTGCTCGACTACGCCGAGCATGCCCTGACCTCGGGACGCGACGCCGAGGCGGCCGCGTACCTCGAGATCGAGGTCGGCGACCGGGTG
>DATGFB010000283.1:0-2315 GCA_035309605.1 Jatrophihabitantaceae bacterium | reverse complement strand
CTCACCGAGCTCGACCCCGCCCGCGAGCGAGCCGAGGTGCAGATCAACGTCGTGGCCGTGCACCAGCTCTCGCTCGCCGCGCTCCCGGGTCTGGTGCGCGAGCGCGACGGCGGCATCATCAATGTGGCCAGCACCGCGGCGTTCCAGCCCATCCCCTACATGGCGACCTACGCGGCGACGAAGGCGTTCGTCCTCCACTTCACCGAGGCGCTGGCGGAGCAGTTGCACGGCACCGGCGCCAGGGCGATGGCGCTCTGCCCCGGGCCGGTGGACACGGAGTTCGCCGATGTCGCCGGGACTGCCGACTACCACCAGCGATCGCGGCTCATCGCCATGACGGCGGATCGGTGCGTCCGGGACGCCCTGCACGCGTTCGACCGCGGTTCGGCGGTGTGCATCCCGGGGATCGTCAACGAGTTGCTGGCGCAGGGACCGCGGTTCGCACCCCGCGGGATCGTGCGCAAGGTGACCGCCCGGATCATCGACAACCCGGCGGGATAGGTTCCGCGGACTCCGTCGCACACGACTCGGGCGAGGTAGGAGCCCGATCTTCCCCGCTCACCCAACGCCTCGTTCGCACTCGCTGACGTCGCGTTAGTCCCGGCGTTGGTCGTTTCGCGGAACCAATGTCCCGGGACGATCGGGATACTCGGCTGGTACGCTTGCAGATCAATGGTGTCCTCGACCGTGGAGGCGCCGGCGCCGCACGACAACCTCACAGAGATCGAGGCCAGCGCGCGCGCGTCCCTCCTCACCAACCTGACCTACTCCATCACGCTTGCGCTGTCGGACGATCCCAGCTCGGAGACGTTCGGCAGCAGAACGGAGATCACGTTCGACGCCGCCGACGGGGCGAGCACGTTCATCGATCTCGCGGCCGAGACGGTCGACCGTGTCGAGCTCAACGACCGGGTCATGGACGCGCAGGAAGCCGGTTTCGACGGACACCGACTGCAGCTCACCGGCCTTCGTGCCACAGGAAACCGGCTCGTCGTGTTTGCGCGCTGCACCTACTCGGTCCACGGCGTCGGGCTGCACCGGCTCGTCGACCCCGTCGACGGACGCGTGTATGTGTACACGCACTTCGAACCCTTCGATGCACACAAGGTGTTCGCGTGCTGGGATCAACCAGACCTGAAAGGCACCGTCCAGATGACGGTGCGCGCGCCGTCAAGCTGGCGCGTGTGCAGCAACGGGCGTGTGCTGTCGACCGACTCCGCGGACGGCGACACCATCACCCGCTTCAACAGCACGCCGCCGCTGCCGCCGTATCTCGTTGCGCTCGTCGGCGGGCCGTACCACGTGATCACCAGCGTGCACAAGGACGTTCCGCTCTCGCTGTGGTGCCGTGAGTCGCTGGTGCAATACCTCGAGGAGCAGGCCGCGGACATCTTTGACGTGACCCGTGCCGGGCTCGATTTCTTCGAGGAGTACTTCGGCTACCCGTATCCGTTCGACGAGTACGGCCAGCTGCTCGTGCCGGAGTTCAACATGGGCGCGATGGAGAACCCAGGATGCGTCACGTTCAACGAGGCGTACGTGTTCCGGGGTCGCGCGAGCGAGACGCAGCTGGCGCGCCGCGCCGAGACGATCCTGCACGAGATGGCGCACGTCTGCGGCTTCGGTGACGTCGTGACCATGCGCTGGTGGGGCGACCTCTGGCTCAACGAGACCTTCGCGACCTACATGGCGAACCTCGCCATGTCGCGCGTCACGCGGTTCACCAACGTCTGGGTCGACTTCGCCAACACCGTGAAGTCGGTGGCCGCGCGGCAGGACCAGCTGGAGACGACACACCGCATCGCCGATGACGTGCCCGACACCGATTCGGTGCGGCAGAACTTCGACGGCATCACGTACCACAAGGGTGCCGCCGTGCTGAAGCAGCTGGTCGCGTGGGTGGGCGACGATGCCTTCATGCGCGGGGTGCAGGACTACTTCCGCACGTACCGCTGGGGCAACGCCACGCTGCACGACTTCCTCGGCTGCCTGGGCCGCGCATCAGGCCGTGACGTGTCGCGCTTTGCGCACGACTGGCTGCAGACGACCGGCATGAACACGTTGCGCCCGGTGTTCAGCGTCGACCAGAACGGTCACTACACGCAGTTCGCCGTCGAACAGACGGCGACGCCGGAGCATCCGACCCTGCGCCTGCATCACATCGCCATCGGCCTCTTCGATCGCGATGATGCGGGCGAGCTGCGTCGCCGCAGCTCGGTGCATGTCGACATCGACGGTGCGCTCACCGAGGTGCCCGGCCTGGTGGGCGAGCACGCCGCGGACGTCGCCCTGGTCAACGACGACGACCTCACGTT
>DATGFB010000282.1:0-4219 GCA_035309605.1 Jatrophihabitantaceae bacterium | reverse complement strand
CTTCCCCGTGTCGGACGTAGACCGCGCCAAGGCGTTCTACGAGCAGCTGGGCTGGCGGCTCGACGACGATGTCGCCCCGATGGACGGGCTGCGCATCGTCCAGTTCACGCCTCCCGGCTCGGGAGCCTCGATCACGTTCGGCACCGGAATCATCACGGCCGCACCCGGCTCGGCCGAGACAACGGTTGTTGTCTCCGAGATCGAGGCGGCCCACCACGAACTCGCCGAGCGCGGCATCGACGTCAGCGACATCTGGCACGGCCCGCCGTTCCCGGTCGAGGCGCGTCAGCCCGGCCCTGACCCCGAGCGCACGAGCTACGGGTCGTTCTGCTCGTTCACCGACCCCGACGGCAATCTGTTCATCGTCCAAGAGGTCACGACGCGGCACCCGGGCCGGGAGTAGCCGTCATGACGAACTCCGTGGAGAAGGTCGCTGTCATAACTGGTGCGTCGCAGGGGATCGGCGCCGCGCTCGTGCAGGCCTACCGCAAGCTCGGGTGGTCCGTCGTCGCGAACTCCCGATCGATCGCGCCGTCCGATGACGCGGGCGTCGTCACCGTCGCCGGCGACATCGCCGACCCGCAGCTGGCGCGCACCGTGATCGAGACCGCCGTCAGGGACTTCGGCCGCGTCGACACGCTAGTGAACAACGCGGGCGTCTTCACGGCCAAGCCGTTCACCGACTACACCGTCGAGGACTACCAGGCGGTGGTCGGCGTCAACCTCACCGGTTTCTTCGCGACCACGCAGGCGGCCGTCGCGCAGATGCTGCGGCAGGGCGGCGGCGGTCACGTCGTGCAGGTGACGACCAGCCTGGTCGACAACGCGGACAGCAACGTGCCGTCCGTGCTCGCCTCGCTCACCAAGGGCGGCCTGCAGTCGGCGACCAAGTCGATGGCCATCGAATACGCCAAGCGCGGCGTACGGGTCAACGCGGTGTCACCCGGCATCATCCAGACTCCGATGCACTCGCCGGACTCGTACGACGGTCTCGCCGGGCTGCACCCCGTCGGTCGCATGGGCAACATCAGCGACATCGTCGAGGGTGTCCTCTACCTCGAGCACGCGTCGTTCGTCACCGGCGAGATCCTGCACATCGACGGCGGCCAGAGCGCCGGCCATTGAACTGCAGCGTCCTTGTCGGACGGTCGGGGCGCGGGTGTATCGCGGCGGGGCTAGTGCGGCGCGAAGTCGAGCACTGCGTCGCGTAATTGCCTGCGCGAGCTGATGCCGAGTTTGGTGAAGACCTTGCCGAGATGCCACTCGACCGTGCGCGGACTGAGGAAGAGCCGGGCGCCGATCTCCGCGTTCGACAGGCCGTCTCGGGCGAAGCGTGCGATGTGGAACTCCTGCGTCGTCAGCTCCTCGGTCGGCTGCGCGCTGCGGCGCAGCGCCTTCCCGCCGAGCACGGCGAGTTCACGCCGAGCGCGTTCGGCAAAAGCGTCGGCCCCCATGGCCAGCAACATGTCGTGAGCGGTCCGCAACTGTTCACGCGCCTTCGTCCGTTCGCCGATGCGGCGCAGCCATTCGCCGTAGAGCAGGTGACCGCGCGCCACCTCCAGTCGAAGACCCGCGCGTTCCAGGTACTCGATCGATTTGCGGAACGACTTGTCTGCCGCATCGCCGTCGAGCATCGCGCGGATCCGCGCCTCGATCCCGAGCGCCCACGGGGTGGGCGTCGCGCGCGCGCGCTCCGACATCCGGTGCAGCGCGGCCGCCACCAGCTCGGTGGCACCGGTACGCGAAGCCGCCTCGGCGAACTCCGATACGACCATCACCTGGTAGCCCGCGACGACGTCGGAGTCGAAGACTTCGCGCGCAGCCTCCAGCGCGATGTCGTACTGCGCGAGGCCGTTGTTCAACAGAGCCGTGGCGTAGCCCGCGAAGTGCACGATCCGTCCCTCGCCCAACGCCAAGGTGTGGTCTCGTCCCGCCGCGATCCGCCGCGCGTCCGCGTCGGTGCCGCGCAACGCAGCGAGGATCATCGCGGCGTAGGCCACCGGCGGATTACCAGTGATGTCGGAGACCATGCGATCTTCGTCGACGAGCGCGGCGGCGTCGGCCAACCGCCCGGCCAGCATCTCGTTGACCGCTAGCTCGTTGGCCGCGAATTGCAGCTGCACCAGCGCTCCGGCGTCGCGAGCTCGCTTCACCTGCAGCTCGGCCACCATGCGCCCGGCATCGAACTCCCACAATTCGGTGGCGACGTAGCCGGTGAACGGATTGCCGACCATGCCGAGCAGCCGACCGATGTCCTCGACGTGGTAGTCGATGCTGCGCACTCGCGTAAGAGCTCGAGCGAGAACCGGCACGGCCGCGACGTGGCCGTCCAGCAGTCGCGCCGCCAACGCATCGAGAATCAGATCCGTGATGCGCGGTTCACCCTCCACCGGGGCGCCGGCCCGCGCGGCCATCGCGACCGCGGTCGCCGCATCGTCGGTCGTGCTCGAGAAGATCGCAGCCCCGAGCGCTTCCAGATACGTCTCACGCGCCAGCTCACCGTCGAGCGGCTCCAGCTGTCCGGCGGCTTCGACAAGCAGTCGAACGGCCTCGGCAGCTCGCCGCTGATCGAGCGCGATCTGGCCCCGCAGATGCTTCGCCTTGGCAGCTCGCAACTCATCTGCCGGGCCGGCCTCGACAGCGGCGAGCAGCGCGAGGGCTGCGTCCAGAGCCCCGCTGCCGCGTTTGCGCGTGGCTGCCGCGAGCTCGCGTTCGGCCCGTCGCGCAGGGTCGGGTGTGAGACGCGCCGCCCGTTCCAGTAGTGCGGCCGCCGCGAGTAAGCCGCCGCGGGACTGGGCGCGAACGGCCGACTCTTCGAGCGCAGCGGCGATCTGTTCGTCGGGTAACCGCGTGGCGTGCGCGCGATGCCAGGCGCGACGGTCGGGATCGACGTCGGGATCGGTCGCCTCGGCAAGCGCTCGGTGGGCTTCCTGCACTACCTCCGTGGCTGCCGAACGGTATGCGGCCGCGCGCACCAGCGGGTGCCGGAAGCGAACTCGCGCGCCGAACTCGATCAACCCGGCCGCTTGCGCGGCGTCGCCGGCATTCGGGCCGAGCCCCATCACGGCGGCTGCTCGCCACAGCAGCGTTGCGTCGCCGAGCGGTTCGGCCGCCGCCGTCACCAAGAGGCGCTGGGTGTCCTCCGGCAGCGTCGCCACGCGCCGGGAGAAGCCCTCCTCGATGCGGCTGAGCAACGGGTCCGACCGCTCGAATCCATCTGCGAGCTCGGCCGTCGTCCACGCGCGTGGGAGCTCGAGCAGCGCGAGTGGGTTGCCGCGCGTTTCGGCGATGATCCGATCCCGGACGCGAGGATCCATGGGCCACTTGACCACCGAGTCCAGCAGCCGGCCGGCGTCCGGTTCACCGAGGCCGTCGAGCGCAAGCTCGGGCAGGCCGGCGAAGTCACTCTCATCGGTCGGCTCGCGTATCGCGGCTACTACGGCGATCCGCTCTGCCACCAGTCGGCGGGCGACGAATGCGATCGTCTGCGCAGACGCTCGATCGAGCCATTGCGCGTCGTCGACGATGCAGATCAGGGGTCGTTCCTCGGCGCGGTCGGCGAACAGGTCCAGCACCGCGAGCCCGACCAGGAAGCGGTCGGGTGCGTCCCCGCCGATGAGCCCGAACGCGGTGCTGAGTGCGTTGCGTTGCGGTTCGGGCAGGCGGTCGAGCCGATCCAGGAACGGTCCGCATATCTGGTGCAGACCTGCGTAGGCCAGTTCCATTTCGGCCTCGGCACCGGCCGAGCGCGAGATGCGGCAGCCGGTCGCGGTCGTTTCGAGATAGTCGAGCAAGGCGGTCTTGCCGATCCCCGCCTCGCCGCGCACCACGAGGACCTGACTTCGGCCCGATCGCGCGCCCGCGACGACACCGTCGAGGATCACGCACTCGCCATGCCTGCCGAACAGCTGGGCCTGGCCGTCGTTCCTTCGGTCGCGCATCGGGCCTCCGCAAGAGCGTCGACGGCCACATTACGAGCAGATGCGCCGTCGCCCTCGGTGAGCCAAGCCCATCTGCTCCAGCCGGTTCGGCCAACTACATTGACACATCTATATAGATTTGGATATGCTTTCGTCGTGACACAGCGGAACGAGCTTCTCGGCGAGGCGCTCTACGCCCTTGCGGCCGGGGTCATCCGCCGGCGTTCTCGGACGCTGAGCCTGACGGCGCTGTCGACGCTGGCGACGCTGGAGCACGGCGGCCCGAGGCGATTGACCGA
>DATGFB010000281.1:0-2399 GCA_035309605.1 Jatrophihabitantaceae bacterium | reverse complement strand
CGACACCGAATACGGCATCAAGGCCCTGCCGTTCGGCGGCTATATCCGCATGATCGGAATGATCCCGCCACGTGCCGGCGGCAAGACCTCGCGCTGGCCGCGCCGGCTCGCCACGGCGGTCGAGGACTTCCGCCGCACGAGCCGTGCCGACATCGCGCCTGCCGACCAGGACCGCGAGTTCTATCGGCTCACACCCGGCAAGAAGATGATCATCATGGTCGGCGGCCCGGCCATGAACCTGCTGATCTTCCTGATCCTGTCGGTCGTGCTGCTGACCACGATCGGTGTCGAGCACAGCAACGCGACCACGCAGGTCGACTCGGTGGTGAAGTGTGTGGTGCCGGCGAACTCGCCGGACGCCCAGACCGGCAACTGTGCGACGCCGAACGCTCCCGCGTACGGCCGGTTGCAGCCGCACGACAAGATCCTCGCCGTCGACGGGACACCGGTCACGAGCTGGGACCAACTCGTGTCGATGATCGAGCCGGCCGCGAACAAGACGCTCGTCCTCACCGTCGAACGCAACGGGACGACGATCACCGTGCCCGTCACCCCGGTCGAGAACCTCAAGTACGTCAATGACACGAGTACGCAGACCAAGCGCGCCGGATACCTCGGCATCGCCTCGGTGACGACGCAGTACTTCACACCGCTGTCGATCACCGCGGTGCCCGGCCAGATCGGGACACAGCTGCATAAAGCGGTCGACGCGGTCGGCAGCTACCCCGCGAAGATCGGCAACATCTGGGCGACGCTGTTCGAGGGCAAGAAGCGCGATCCGAACGGCGCGATCGGCATCGTGGGCATCGGCCGCGTCGGTGGCGACCTGGCCAGCACGAATCTGCTGTCCACCAAGGAGAAGGTCGTCTCGCTCATCAGCTTGCTGGCCGGCGTCAACCTGATCCTGTTCCTGCTGAATCTGTTGCCGTTGCTGCCCCTCGACGGCGGGCACGTCGCGGGCGCGCTGGTCGAGGCGACCCGGCGCGGGCGGGCCCGGCTGCGCGCGCGCCGCCAAGGACTGCGCGTGCGTCCGCAGATCTTCGTGGACACCGCCCAGACACTTCCCGTCATGATCGGGTTCTCCGCAGTGCTCATCGTGCTGTCGTTCCTGATCCTGATCGCCGACATCGTCAAGCCGGTCAACCCGTTAGGCGGATAATGGCGTTGTGAGCGTCTCTCTCGGTATGCCGTCCGCTCCACCTCCCGTCCTCGCGTCGCGGCGCAAGTCGCGGCAGATCAAGGTGGGCAAGGTGCTCGTCGGCGGCGATGCGCCCGTATCCGTCCAGTCGATGACCACCACGCTGACGTCGGACGTCAACGCGACGTTGCAGCAGATCGCCGAGCTGACCGCGGCCGGCTGCGACATCGTGCGCGTCGCCGTCCCGTCGCAGGACGACGCCGACGCGCTGCCCGAGATCGCGAAGCATTCGCAGATCCCGGTCATCGCCGACATCCACTTCCAGCCCAAGTACGTGTTCGCCGCGATCGATGCGGGCTGCGCGGCGGTCCGGGTGAACCCGGGCAACATCAAGGCTTTCGACGACCGCGTCGGCGAGATCGCACACGCCGCCGCCGACGCCGGGGTGGCGTTGCGCATCGGCGTCAACGCCGGCTCGCTCGACAAGCGACTGCTCGAGAAGTACGGCAAGGCGACGCCGGAGGCGCTGGTCGAGTCGGCGCTGAACGAGGCGGCACTGTTCGAGGAGCACGACTTCCGCGACTTCAAGATCTCGGTCAAGCACAACGACCCGGTCGTGATGGTGCGTGCCTACGAGATGCTCGCCGAGCGCTGCGAGTACCCGCTGCACCTCGGCGTCACGGAGGCCGGTCCGGCGTTCCAGGGCACGATCAAGTCATCGGTGGCGTTCGGCGCGCTGCTGTCGCGAGGTATCGGCGACACGATCCGCGTGTCGCTGTCCGCGCCGCCTGTCGAGGAGGTCAAGGTCGGGCTGTCGATCCTCGAGTCGCTGAACCTCCGGCAGCGCCGGCTCGAGATCGTCTCGTGCCCGTCCTGCGGACGCGCGCAGGTCGACGTCTACACGCTGGCCGATCGCGTCACGGCAGGTCTCGAAGGCATGACGGTGCCGCTTCGAGTGGCGGTCATGGGCTGCGTCGTGAACGGCCCCGGCGAGGCCCGCGAGGCTGACCTCGGCGTCGCCTCCGGTAACGGCAAGGGCCAGATCTTCGTCAAGGGCGAGGTCATCAAGACCGTTCCTGAGTCGCAGATCGTCGAGACGTTGATCGAAGAGGCACTGCGCCTTGCGGAGGAGATGGGCGACGCCGGCGTCGCGTCCGGGGAGCCGACGGTCACGATCACGTGACGGCGTCCAGCGTCGTCGTCGACCTCGCCGAGTGGGACGACCCCGATGTGCGCGCGTTGCACGCGCTTCAGCGCGTCA
>DATGFB010000280.1:0-5027 GCA_035309605.1 Jatrophihabitantaceae bacterium | reverse complement strand
TCGAACGCGTGCTGAGCGCCGCCGATCTCGGCATAGGCCACCGGCTGCTTCGACACGGCCCGCAACTCGTCGACGAACGTGCGCGCCTCGGCGACGGGCACCAGCGTGTCGTTGCGCCCGTGCACCACGAAGAACGGCGGGATGTCACCGTCCAGGCGGTGAATCGGTGACGCCGCTCGGTAGTCGTCGGGGTAGCGCGCATCGCGTGCCATCACGATCGGCCGCAGCAACGCGTCCAGCCGCTGCTTGCTCGACTTCGTACCGGACAAGGCCGTGAAGTCGTACACGCCGTAGTGCGGCACGCAGGCCTGCACCGACGTGTCGACCTCCTCGAAGCCCGGCTGCAGCGACGTGTCGTGCGGTGTCAGCGCGAGCATCGCCGCGAGGTGCCCACCCGCCGAACCACCGGTGACCGCGACGAACGACGGATCGCCGCCGTATTCCGTGGCGTGCTCGCGGATCCATTTCATGGCGCGCTTGAGTGCGACGAGATGAGCGGGCCAGCGAGCGCGCGGCGAGAGCGGATAGTTCACCGCGACGCACACCCAGCCCTGCGCGGCCATCTGCAGCATGAGCGGGACGCCCTGCTGCTCCTTCGTGCCGATGACCCAACCACCGCCGTGCACCTGCAACAGCACGGGCGCGCCGGATGGCGTGTCGCGGTGGAAGTAGATGTCGAGTTCGAAGCGCCGGCCGCCTTCGTAATAGGGCAGCCGACGGTGGCGGCGCACGTCGACGTGACGCATCCGGAACGGGTAGACGAGGTTGCGCCACGGCGTCGCGAGATCGCCGGGCTGGACGGGGTTGCTCAACTGCTGCGCGTAGTCCGGCCCGAGCGCCTCGACCAGGGCATCCTCGACCTCGCCGCGGGCGCGCTGCCCGGCGCGGATCAGCGACACAAGCCCAGCGGCGGTCAGCCCTGCGGCGGCCAGGCCGACGCGATCGCGGCGGGTGTGCACGCCGTGGCGCAGGGTGTGGATCGCCGCGTCCGCGGTCGTCAGGGCCAGCGCGTGCGGCGCGAGCTCGGCGGTGAGCCACCCGGCGAAGAACGCGGGCACCGACGCCGGTCCGCCGGGCACCGGACGAAGCGCGTTCGCCGCCAGGCCCAGCTGCACGACCTGACGCGTCGCGAACCTGTCTTTCACGTCACCGATCCTAGCCGTAAACTAGAACGCGTTCTATTATTGCCGCCATGGACCGGCTGAGCGGCCTCGACGCGAGCTTCCTCTACTTCGAGACGCCCGCGCACCTCATGCACGTCTGCGGGCTGCTCGTGCTCGACACGTCGACGATGCCCGAGGGGTACACGTTCGAGCGGCTGCGCGAGACCTTGCGCACTCGCCTGCAGCACAACCCGGCGTTTCGCCGCACGCTGCACGACCACCTGCTCAACCTCGACCACCCTGTATGGGTACACGACGAGGACTTCGACATAGAACACCACGTGCGCCGCATCACGGTGCCTGCGCCGGGTGGTCCGACGGAGCTCGCCGAGGTGTGCGGCGACATCGCGGGCCAGCCGCTCGACCGCAGCCGGCCGCTGTGGGAGTTCTGGGTGATCGAGGGCCTGGCCGACGGAAGCGTCGCGATCATGACGAAGATGCACCACGCGACCGTCGACGGCGTGAGTGGCGCGAGCCTGGTGTCCGAGCTGTGCAGCCTCGAACCGAGCGCGCCCCCGATCGTGTCCACCGAGCACGGGCCACCGGCCAAACGCCCCAGCGACCGCGACATCATCGTGGACGGGCTGGTCGGCTTCGTGAAGCGGCCGCTCAAGTTCGCACGCGTGCTGCCCGGCACGGTCGGGGTGCTGCCGGACTGGGTGCAGCGGGCCCGTCGTGGCGCGGCGATGCCGGCACCGTTCACGGCGCCGCGCACGTCGCTCAACGGCACCGTCACGGGGCACCGCTCGGTCGCGTTCACCCGCCTGCCGCTCGACGACGTCAAGGAGGTCAAGAACGCGTTCGGCTGCACCGTGAACGACGTCGTGCTCGCGCTCTGCTCAGGCGCGCTGCGCAAGTATCTGGACGACCGAGGCGAGCTGCCGGACGCCTCGCTCGTTGCGATGGTTCCGGTGTCGGTGCACGGCAAGACCAAGCGTGGCGGCACGAACAAGGTGTCGGGGATGTTCTCGTCGCTGCAGAGCGACATCGCAGACCCGGTCAACCGGCTCGCCGCGATCGCGGCACAGAACCGCATCGCGAAGGAACATCACCAGACGCTCAGCGCCTCGCTGCTGCAGGACTGGGCGCAGTTCGCCGCACCGAACACGTTCGGACTCGCGGTGCGTGTGTACTCGAGACTGCGGCTTGCCGACCGGCATCCGGTCGTGCACAACCTCGTCGTCTCGAACGTGCCGGGGCCGCCCATGCCGATCTACTTCCTCGGCGGGCGCGTCGTCGGGTTCTATCCGTTCGGCCCCGTGTTCCACGGCGCCGGCCTGAACATCACCGTGCTGTCCAACGACGGGCACGTCGACATCGGCATCATCGCCTGCCGCGAACTCGCGCCGCAGTTGTGGCAGCTCGCCGACGACATGCCGCTCGCGCTCGACGAGTTGCTCAGCGCAGCGCGGGCACAGACGGCACCGAAACCCGTGCGGAAACCGAGGCGCACGCAGCCTGCAGCGCCGGCGTGAACACCTTCGCGTTCATCACGCAGGACGAGTGGCCTGCGTCGATCTCGTAGACGGCCGAGTCCTGGATCTGCTGCGCGACCCACTTCTGCCGGGCCGACGGGATGAGCCGGTCATGCGCGGTGACGACGAGCGAGGTCGGCAGGGTCAACTCGCCGACCCAGGCGGACGAGTCGAAGCGGCTGATGACCGCGGCAGCGCCGGTGATCGCGGCTGCAGTTGTGGTGCGCAGTTGCGCGAGCGCCCACTTGTTGTGCTCGATCGTCGGAACCGTCACCTCGGCGGCCGCTCCTGCGACCTTGAACCGCCGCGTCGCCGCGGCGGACAGGCCGGCGCTGACAAGGCGCAGCGCGGCCGACTCCTTGTCCGGCGGCGTGAAGCGGCTCGTCGTCGCGCAGAGCACCGCACCGGCGACCCGATCCGGATGCTGTCGCGCCACGAGCTGCGCGACGAGTGAACCCATCGAGTAACCGACGGCCACGAACCGGTCGACACCGAGCGCGTCGGCGAGGGCAACGGCATCGTCCGCGCAATCCTCGAGGCGGAACTGCGGACTGCGGATGCCCTTCCCGTGCCAGCGCTGGTCGAACGCGACGATCCGGTAGGACCGGCGCAGCGCGTCGATCGCCGGGTACCAGGTGAGCACCGCGGTGCACGCGAGCGCGTGCAGCAGGAAGAGCGTCGGCCGGTCCGACCCGTCGTCGGCCGGCCCCGTGTCGACGACGTAGGTGCTGCCACGACCCGGCAGCTCGACCACGCGCCCGTCCGGCACGTCCACCGCCGGCGGGACGCTGACGACCCGCCCGGTCGCACGCCAGCCGAGTTCGGCTATCCGGCCCACCTGACCACCCCTTCGTAGTCACCGTGCGAACGCTTGCCGAACCGCCGCCGCGACCGGATACTAGAACACGTTCTATCCAGTCGCGAGGAGCGTGCGTGGACTTCAGCTACGACGAAACCCAGCAGGCTGTGGCGAATCTAGCCGCTACCGTGCTGCGCCACGAGCCAGAACACGCGCGTGTCGACAACGCGTTGTCCAGCCCGTCCGGCTACGACGAGACGCTGTGGAAGGCGCTGGCCCAGGCCGGCCTGCTCGCGCTCGCGCTGCCCGAGTCTCTCGGGGGCGACGGTTTCGGTCCGGTCGAGGTGGCCGCGGTACTGACCGAGGTCGGCCGGCAAACGCTGCCCGTGCCCGCGTTCGCCACGCTCGCGCTGGGCGTACTGCCGGTCGTCGCATTCGGTACCGAGGCACACCAGCGCGAGCTGCTCCCGGAGGTCGCGAACGGACTCGTCTTGACGGCGGCGCTACGCGCGACGTCATCGCGACCGGTCGCGCACGGCACCCGGATCGCGGGAACGTCCGTCGGCGTGCCCTACGCCGCACAGGCTCATCGCGTGCTCGTCCGCGCCGACGACGGCGTGTACGTCGTCGATCCGCACGACAGCACCGTCGAACTCGCGCGCACGCCCACATCGACGGGCGCTCCCGAGTACACCGTGCACCTCGACGGCACGGCAGGGGAGTTGCTGACACGCGACGTCCGGGGTGTCGAGCGCTATGCATTGGCCGGAGCGGCGGCCGTCGCGGACGGTGGACTGGCGGGCGCGCTCGCGTTGACGGCGCAGCACATCGGCACCCGCGAGCAGTTCGGCAAGCCACTGGCGACGTTCCAGGCCGTGGCCGGGCAGATCGCGGACGTGTACGTCGTCGCGCGCACGATGCACCTCGCCGCGCTGTCGGCGAGCTGGCGGCTCGCCGCGGGCCTGGACGCGGACAGCGACATCGACGTCGCCGCGTATTGGCTCGCCGCCGAGGTGCCGCAGGCGTTGCAGACGTGCCATCACCTGCACGGCGGACTCGGCCTCGACGTGACATATCCGCTGCACCGCTACTACGCCCAGGGCAAGGACCTCGCCCGGTTCGTCGGCGGGAGCGAACTGCAGCTCGATCGGATCGGTGTGGCATGCACATCGAACTGACCGACGAGCAGCACGCATTGCAGATCCGGTTGCGCAGCTACTTCCGCGGGCTCCTCACGCCGGACGAGATCGACGTCATGCTCACCGACCGGCACGGGGACGTGTACCGCGATGTCGTATCGCGCATGGGCCGCGACGGCTGGCTCGGCGTCGGCTGGCCGGTCGAGTACGGCGGGCGCGGTTTCGGCGAGGTCGAGCAGACGATCTTCGTGAACGAGGCGTCGCGGCGGGACATCCCGCTGCCGTACGTCACGTTGCAGACCGTCGGCCCGGTGCTGCAGCAGTACGGCACGCCGGAGCAGAAGGAGTTCTTCCTGCCGCGCATCCTGTCCGGCGACCTGCACTTCGCGATCGGCTACACGGAACCGTCGGCGGGCACCGATCTGGCGAACCTGCGCACGAGCGCCGTACG
>DATGFB010000279.1:0-9754 GCA_035309605.1 Jatrophihabitantaceae bacterium | reverse complement strand
GCCTGTCGCCGACGCGACCGAACAGGTCGCCGATCGCGAACTCGTCGTAGCCGCACTACGCACGTTGTCCGAAGAGCATCGAGAGGTTCTGGTGGAGATGTACTTCCGCGGCTCGTCGGTCGCGCAAGCGGCCGAGGCGCTGGGTGTTCCACCCGGAACCGTGAAGTCGAGATCGCACTACGCACTGCGCGCATTGCGTTTGGCAATTGAGGAACTAGGAGGTGGGCGATGACCGATCATTTCGCCCACGACGACGCTGCCTATGTATTGGGTGCGCTCTCGCCGGAGGAGCACGCCGCGTTCGAGGCGCATCTCGCGACGTGCGCGCAATGCCGAGCACACGTCGCGGAGGTCTCGGCGCTGCCCGGCATGCTGGCCGGCATCACAGAAGCCGATCTCGCCGACACGTCGCTGTCGAGCGTGCCTGACACTCTGCTGCCGAGCTTGCTGCGCGAAGCGCGCCGGCGCCGCCGCCGCCGGTACAGCATCGGTGCCGCCGTCGCAGGGGTTGCGGCCGCCGCGATCGTCGCACTCTCGCTCGCGCTGGTGTCGCCCGGCTCGAGCAACGCGCCGGCCCATGCGATGGTCGCGCTGCGCGCCACGCCGGTGAGCGCAACGGCGGCGATGAAGGACATGAACTGGGGAACCCGGATCACGCTCGTTTGCCACTACAGCCAGCAGTACGGCACGAAGAGCGTGTACAGCCTCGTGGTCGTCGACAAGAGCGGCGCGTCGCACGCGGGCGGCAACTGGACGTTGACGCCGGCGACGACCTCGCATCTCGAGGCCGACACCTCGGTGCACCTGAGCCAGATCTCTTACATCCAGATCGTCGCGGACAACCAGCCGATCCTGCAGCTGAACGTCTGACCCGCCAGCGTCAACTGGTGGTTGTCGGCAGCGGGATGCGCAGCCGTACCGCTCCGCGCACGTCCAGCCAACCCGCGTCGGGCGCGCGCACGAACCGCAGCACGACCGAGGCGCACTCCGGGCACCGCGCAACGAAACCCGGCGCGTGCGAGAACACCTGCAGACGTGCCAACGCACCGCTGCTGCCGCAGCCGGCGCACTGCGCATCGGCCGTCGTCACGTCGATCGCGAATATCTCGGACAGCGGCCCCGCGAGCGCGTTGCCGTCTTCGTACGCCGTCGTCGTGTCGCTCACGGTCAACCTCCTGTCGGACCGAAACGTTCGGTCTTGATGCGCTGCGCGTCGTGGCCGAGCGCGACCAACGCGTCGGCCATCGCCTCGACGAAACCGGTCGGCCCGCATACGAACACCTGCGGTGCGAAATCGGCGGGCCAACCCCATGACGACAGGTCAGCCGCAGTGAGCCGCCCCGCCGGACGCGATACGCCCTCAGCCGCGCGTCGTGTGTAGGCGATCGTGACGTCGACGCCGTCGTGCGCGGGCCGCAGTTCCTGCGCGTACAACACATCCTCGGGCGAGCGCACCGAGTACAGCAGCCGGAACGGCGCGCGATTGCCCGACGCCCGCCGCGTGCGGATCATCGCCATCAAAGGGACGACGCCTGAACCGCCGCCCACCAACAGCACCGGCTCGGTCGACGTCGCCCGCCAGACGAACCAGCCGCCCACCGGCCCGCGCAGCTCGATCGCGGCACCGGGCGCGAAGTCGTCGACGAGGTACGGCGACACTTCTCCGTCGTCGACCATCTGCACCGTCAGCTCGACGCGCTCACGATCTGGGGCGGACGCGATCGAGTAGCTGCGCTGTGCGTGGTAACCGTCCTCCGCAGTGAGCCGCACGTCCGCGTGTTGTCCGGCGAGATGGCCTGGCCACCCCGGCACGTCGAGTACCAATGTGCGTGCCGTCGCGTTCTCACGACGCGCCTCGACAAGGGTTGCCACATGCCAGCCCAGTCGGCGCCGCGGCACCTCGCCGGCGCCGGACTCAGTCACCGTCGTAGCGCTGCTCACGCCACGGGTCTCCGTAGTTGTGATAGCCGAGGCTCTCCCAGAAGCCACGCTCGTCCTCGAACGAAAGGCGGATGTCACGAACCCACTTCGCGGACTTCCAGAGGTACAGGTGCGGGACGAGCAACCGCGCCGGACCGCCGTGCTCGGGGTCGAGTTCGTCGCCTTCGTAGCGGTGCGCGATCCACGCCTGGCCGTCGAGCAGGTCCTCGAGCGGCAGGTTCGTCGTGTAGCCCCCGTACGAGGTGATCAGCGCATAGTCGGCAGCGGTCTCGACGTTCTCGAAGAGCACGTCGAGCGAGACACCCTCCCAGCTCGTGCCGAGCTTGGACCACTTGGTGACGCAGTGCAGGTCGACGGTCGGCGACTCGGTGGGCAACGCGGTGAACTGCGGCCACGACCAGCGGTGCACGGTGCCCGTCTCGGTCGTCACGCTCAACTCCCACCGGTCGAGCGGGATCCGCGGCGTGGGGCCGGCCGAGAGCACCGGGAAGTCGCGGGTCAGATACTGGCCGGGCGGCAATTCCACCCCACCGCGGGCGCGTCCTCGAAATCCTGGCGTGAGTAGGGCCACGCACACGATCGTGCCGGACCGCGTCCCGTTTGCACACTGCGTCCGGTCGTTTCAACTTGTGCCCTCGCAGTACTGAGGGCAAGCTGAGCCGGCGGCACAGCAGCCTGATGGTTTCTGTGGGGGAGGCGAATCTGAAGACCTGGCGCGGGGGCTGGGATCCGCAGGCGTTCGAGGACATAGACCTGATCGACTGCCTGGAACGCCGGGCCGGAACATCCCCAGAAGACTTGCTCTACATCGAGCTGATGGACGGCACCAACGAGTCCGCCCGCCTGACGGCGCGGGAGTTGCGCGATCGCGCCTCGGACGTGGCGGGCGAGCTCGCCGATGCCGGTGTGCGGCCCGGCGACGTCGTGCTGTTGATCGCGTCGCCGCCGATCGAGTTCCTGATCGGGCTGCTCGGCTGCATGTGGGCCGGTGTGATCGCGGCGCCGATCTCGTTCCCGCGCCGCGCCGAGCACCTCGAATCCCGGCTCGAGCCGGTGCGTGCGAACGCGGGCGCCGTCGCGATCCTCGCGGGAACGCCACAAGGCCCCGACGAGACAGCCATCCTCGAGTTGCTCGCCGGCGGCGCGTTGCCCGTCGCGTCGATCCCCGACGCGCCGCGACGCGACCTCGTCGCGCCGCAGGCCGAGCGCGACATCGCCTATCTGCAGTACACCTCGGGGTCGACGAGCGATCCGCGCGGCGTCGTCGTAGGGCAGGACAACCTGATGGCCAACCTCGCCGTGTGCGACGCGCTGCTCGACTTCGACCAGGGCGATGTGAACGTGTCGTGGTGCCCGTTGACACACGACATGGGGTTGATCATGGGCGCATTGCCGTCCATACCGTTCGGCATGATGTCCGTACTCATGCCGCCCGCCGCGTTCATCCGCCGGCCGCTCACCTGGCTGCGCGCGATGGATCGCTACCGGGGCACGCACGGCTACTCACCCAACTTCGGCTACGACCTGTGCGTGAGCCGCTCCACCGAAGAGGAGCGCGCCGCGCTCGATCTGTCGTCGGTGCGCACGCTCATCAACGGTGCCGAGCCGGTGCGTCCGACGACGCGCGACGCGTTCCTCGGGGCGTTCGCGGTCAGCGGCCTGGCGCCCACTGCGCACGCACCGGGCTACGGGCTCGCCGAGTCGTCCGTGCTCGTGTCGGCCGCAGCGGCAGGTAGCCACGGCAGCGTCGTCCGGCTCGACGCGGCAGCTCTCGAGATGAACGAGGTCGTCGTGCGCGACGGCGACGACGCCGGCATCCGCGTGCTGTGTGCCGACGGCGTGCCCGGCCCGGGCTACGACATCCGCATCGTCGATCCCGACACGTCAATGGAACTTCCGGTCGGACGGGTCGGCGAGTTGTGGGTGCGCGGCCCGAGCGTGTGCCGCGGCTACTGGCGCCGCGACAGCGACCACATCTTCGGCGCGCACCTGGTCGACGATGACGCCGGCCCGTACTTGCGCACCGGTGACCTCGGCTTCCTGTACGAAGGCGAGATCGTCATCTGCGGCCGCGCCAAGGACCTCATCGTCATCCGCGGACGCAACATCCATCCGCAGGACGTCGAACTCACCGCGGAGTTCGCGCACCCGGCCGTGCACAGCGGCGGCACCGCGGCATTCGCGGTCACCGACGACCAAGGCGTCGAATCCATTGCGATGCTGCTCGAGGTCAGCGGTGAGCCGGACGAGCTGGACGTGCTGACGGCGGTGAGCGGTGCCGTGCTGCGCGACTTCGAGCTGCACGTGCTCGACGTGCTTCTCGTCAAGCCGTACAGCGTGCCGAAGACGTCGAGCGGCAAGAAGCAGCGCGGTGCTGCGCGCGAGATCTGGCGCGAAGCACGGCGCGGACCGAAGGTCAGTGTCGGGGCGTCCCCAGTACCTCGTCCACGAACGGGCCCATCATCCGGGTGACGTCCTCAGCCGTGCGATTCGCATCGCCGGTCGGGAACAGTGCATGACTGATCGCGAGCCGCACGAGCGACTCCGCGACGATGTCGGCGTCCGCGGCTGAAACCTGCGGCCACACCTCGACGATCAGCGCCGACACGCGACCGAGGGCGATCGAGCGTCCGACCGTGGTGAGCAGCCGGATCAGTTCGCCGCCCTCGGCGTCGGCCGCGATGATGCGCACGATCGGTTCGTCGGACGCGAGCCGCAAGAACAGCGCGAAGGCCTTGCGCAGCGCGGCGCGGGGGTCGCCGGCGTCGGCACGCACCTCGGCCTCGACCTCGACGAGCATCGCCTCGATCTCACTGCCGACGTACTCCTCGACGAGCGCGTGGCGCGAGCCGAACTCGTTGTACAGCGTCTGCCGGCTCACTCCCGCAGCGGCCGCGACGTCCGACATCGTGGTCGCTGCCCAACCGCGCGCGCGGACGAGTTCGTCGACTGCGCTCACCACCGTACGGCGCAGCAGCGAGCGCGCCGCATCGGCGAATGGCACCACACGCGATGACCGCGCGGCCGGCTCAGGCGCCATCGGTGGCATCGACCGGGACGAAGTCGACCTTCTCGCGGACGCCGCAGTCCGGGCAGCACCACTCATCGGGAACCTCCGACCACGGCGTGCCGGCAGGGAAGCCCTCGCGCGGTTCGCCGTGCTCCTCGTCGTAGACGTAATCGCAGACCTCACAGCGGTATCCGCTCAAGACAACCTCACGCGGCGGCAGTCGCGTCGCCGGACACGTGCGCCGCGCCGTACTTCGCGAGAACCTTGTCGCGGTTGCGAGGCGAGATGTTCGCGCGCGTCACATCGCCGCCGTAGTGGGCGAGCACCCGCTCGTCCATCACGCGACGCCAGATCGGCGGGAAGTAACACAGCACGATCATCGTCGCGTAACCGCTGGGCAATTGCGGCGACTCGTCGAAGTGGCGCAGCGCCTGGTAGCGGCGCGTCGGGTTCGCGTGATGGTCGCTGTGCCGCTGCAGCTGGTACAGGAAGAGGTTGGTCACCACGTGGTTGTTGTTCCAGCTGTGCCGCGGATCGACGCGCTCCCAGCGACCGTTCGGGAGCTGCTGGCGCACCAAGCCGTAGTGCTCGAGGTAGTTGACGGCCTCGAGCAGGCTGAATGCGAACACTCCCTGGATCACCAGATACGGCAACGTGCCGATGCCGAACCAGACGAGTACCGCGGCCCACAGCACCACGGTCATCGTCCACGCGTTCAGCACGTCGTTGCGCAGCGAGAACACGCGCTTGTCCATGCGGCGCAGCCGGGTGCGCTCGAGCTTCCACGCGTTGCGCAGGCTGCCGCTGACCGTGCGCGGCCAGAACTGCCAGAACGACTCGCCGAGCCGGCTCGACGCCGGGTCGTCCGGAGTCGCGACGCGCACGTGGTGCCCGCGGTTGTGCTCGATGAAGAAGTGCCCGTAGCCACTCGGCGCCAGTGCGATGCGCGCGAACCAGCGCTCGAGATGTTCCTTCTTGTGCCCGAGCTCGTGCGCGGTGTTGATCGCAACGCCGTTGAGCGAGCCGAGCGTGACCGCGATGCCGATGCGGTCGACGACCGGCAGCCCGCCGTGCCGGGTCATCAGCCAGAACCCGGTGAAGAACGCGACGAGCTGCACGGGCAGGAACGCGTAGGTGACGAAGCGGTAATAGCGGTCCTGCTCGAGCCAGGCCACGATCTCTTCCGGTGGATTGCTCGCATCGTCACCGAAGAACACGTCGAGAGCCGGGATGACGAGATAGACGAACAGCGGGCCCATCCACCAGAACAGACCGAGGCCGGTGACGTTGACCAGGCCCCAGCCGGCGAAGAGAAAGCCGGGCACTACCGCGCCGAGCAGCCACAGGTAGCGCTTGGTGTCGTGCCAGTCGGGGCGTTCGGAGCCGGCGGTCACGGCCTGGCCGGACAGCGATCCCTCGCGCATCGCCACACCATCCTCATCACTTGACTGGTCGTGGACAGAGTTGCTGCCACCGTCGATCTGCTTTACATGACTATCCCATTTGTAAACAACCGGCGCAAGAGGTACGCACGGCCCGCTTTTCCAGCGCGGGCGGCATCCGCGCTCTAGGGTGGATCCGTGCACAAGCGGATCTTCGGCATCGAGAACGAGTACGGAGTGACGTGCACGTTCCACGGCCAGCGCCGCCTGTCACCGGACGAGGTCGCCCGGTACCTGTTCCGCAGAGTCGTGTCATGGGGACGCTCGTCCAACGTCTTCCTCAAGAACGGCGCCCGGCTCTACCTCGATGTCGGCAGTCATCCAGAGTACGCGACGCCCGAGTGCGATTCGCTGGAGAGCCTCGTCGCGCACGACAAGGCGGGCGAGCGCATCCTCGAAGGCCTCGTCGTCGACGCGGAGAAGCGATTGCACGACGAGGGCATCGCCGGCGACATCTACCTCTTCAAGAACAACACCGACTCGGCCGGCAACTCCTACGGCTGTCACGAGAACTACCTCGTCGGGCGACACGGCGAGTTCGGCCGACTCGCCGACGTGCTGATCCCGTTCCTCGTGACCCGCCAGCTCATCTGTGGCGCAGGCAAGGTGCTGCAGACGCCACGCGGCGCGGTGTACTGCGTCAGCCAGCGTGCCGAGCACATCTGGGAGGGCGTGTCGTCGGCCACGACACGCAGCCGGCCCATCATCAACACGCGCGACGAGCCGCACGCCGACGCCGAGCGGTACCGCCGGCTGCATGTGATCGTCGGCGACTCGAACATGAACGAGGCGACCACGATGCTCAAGGTCGGCTCGGCCGACCTGGTGCTGCGCATGATCGAGCACGGCGTGGCATTCCGCGATCTCACGCTGGAAAACCCGATCCGCGCCATCCGCGAGATCAGCCACGACCTGACCGGCACCCGATCGGTACGGCTGGCCGCCGGCCGCACCGCATCGGCGCTCGAGATCCAGCGGGAGTACTACGGACGCGCCGTCGAGTTCGCCGGCAAGCTGGGGGACGACGAGGCGGCCAAGCGCGTGCTCGAGCTGTGGGGCCGCACCCTTGACGCGGTCGAGCAGCAGGACCTGTCGCTCATCGACCGCGAGATCGACTGGGCCACCAAGTTCCAGCTCATCGAGCGCTATCGCGCCAAGCACGACCTGCCGCTCTCGTCACCCCGGATAGCGCAACTCGACCTGGCCTACCACGACATATCGCGGCGGCGCGGACTGTACTACCTGCTGCAACGCGCGCACGCCGTCGAGCGGGTCGTGTCCGACCTGCTCGTGTTCGAGGCCAAGAGCGTGCCGCCACAGACGACGCGCGCCAAGCTGCGCGGCGACTTCATCAAGCGAGCGCAGGAGAAACGGCGCGACTTCACCGTCGACTGGGTGCACCTGAAGCTCAACGACCAGGCCCAGCGCACCGTCTTGTGCAAGGACCCGTACCGCAGCGTCGACGAACGGGTCGAGAAGCTGATCGCCTCGATGTGAGCTTCGGGTTCGTTCTGGGCAAACGGGCAGCGTCGGGCCACTAACCTTGTCCACATGTCAGGGGGACAGGGCACCGCCACGCGCGTCGCACCCCGCCGCAGCCGAACGGGCGTTAGTTTCGAGGACATGGCGGCCCGGCGCGCGGAGCGACTCGTCAACCTGGTGATCTGCCTGCTCTCGACGCGCCAGTTCATCAGCGCCGAGCGCATTCGCGACGCCGTGCCCGGTTACGAGGCCGCCGACGGCACCGAGGCCACCGACGAGGCGTTCAAGCGCATGTTCGAACGCGACAAGGCCGAGCTGCGCGAGCTCGGCATTCCGCTCGAGACGGGCCGCAACAGCCACTTCGACACCGACGAGGGCTACCGCATCAGCCGCCGCGACTACGAACTGCCGGCGATCGAGTTCGACCCCGCCGAGGCGACCGCGATCGGATTGGCGGCGCGGCTGTGGCAATCGGCCACGATGGGCGAGCCGGCTCGAGCAGCGCTGATGAAGTTGCGTGCCGCCGGCACCGCCGTCGACGCCGGCTCGCAGCCGGGCGCGGTACCGCAGTTGGACACGAGCGACCCCAGCCTGCCGGTGATGCTCGAGGCGGCGCGCACGTCGCGACCGGTTGCGTTCGACTACGTCAAGTCCGGGTCGGGCAGCGCGGAACGGCGCGCGCTCGAACCGTGGGGTGTGCTGTCGTGGCGCAAGCGCTGGTACGTGGCGGGTTTCGACCGCGACCGTGGCGAGGCGCGCAGCTTCCGGCTGTCGCGCATCGTGAGCAAGGTCGACTGGATCGGCCGGGCCGGTTCGTTCGAGCGTCCCGACAAGGTCGATCTCGTCGAGATGGTGTCGGGTCGCGGCCCGGACGAGACGCGCATCGCCCGGGTGCGCGTCTCCGGGGCGGGAGCCGGCCAGCTGCGGCGCATGGCCGAAGCCGAGGTGGACGGCGAGCTCACCATCGCGTTCGCCGACACAGGCTGGCTGGCGCGCATCATCGCGAGCGCGGGCTCGGCAGCGGTTGCCCTCGACCCGCCCGACCTCGTGGATGCCGTCAAGCACCGGTTGGCATCGGTTGCCGAAGGACATGGCGGTGACTAGCACCGAGCAGCGGCTGCCGCGGCTGCTCGCGCTCGTGCCGTACTTCCTCGCGCACGCGGGAATCACGGCGGCGCAGGCGGCGGCGGACTTCGGCATCACCGAAACGCAGCTGCGCCGCGACCTGAGCCTGCTCTGGATGTGCGGCCTGCCGGGGCACGGACCGGGTGACCTCATCGACCTCTCCTTCGAGGGCGAGACGGTGTCGGTCATCTTCGACGCGGGGATGAGCCGGCCGCTTCGCCTCACGAACGAAGAGGCACTCGCGCTCGTCGTGGCGTTGCGCACGCTCGCCGAGACGCCCGGGCTCGCTGACAGTGACGCGGTGCAACGCGCGCTCGCCAAGGTCGAGGCTGCGGCCGGGGGAGCGGTCGACGACACCACCGTGGCGATCCGCCTCGACACGGACAGTCGCATGGTTCCCGTGTTGCAGAACGCCATCGCCGAACGCAAGGCACTGCTGTTGCGCTACTACACCGCAACCCGCGACGAGAGCACCGAACGCACCGTCGACCCGCTGCGACTGTTCGAGATGGACGGCCGCACCTACCTCGAAGCGTGGTGCCGTCGCGCCGAGGGCATGCGCATCTTCCGGATCGACCGCATCGAGCATGTCGAGAAGCTCGACGAACCTGCCGCGCCACCCGAAGGCGTCGAACTCCGCGACCTCAATGAGGGCGTGTTCCAACCGGCCGACGACCATCTGCTGGCCACTCTGCGCCTCGCACCGGGCTACTTCTGGGTGGCCGACTACTACTCGTGCGACGCTGTCGACGAA
>DATGFB010000278.1:0-2435 GCA_035309605.1 Jatrophihabitantaceae bacterium | reverse complement strand
AAGCCGCTCGATGTCCACCTGCTCCAGCCGGAGCAGCACCAGCGGCCAGCCATCGTAGCCGGGCGCGGTGAAGAACAGGTCGGGCTCGCCGAGCAGCAGCGCCTGCCGCTCCGACTCGTCGCCGACGAACAACACCGCGATGTCCGTGCGGATGTGCCGTCGCTCGCCCGGGATCCGTTCCGGGTATGACCAGACGAACCCCTTGTTCCCGACCCGGAAGTCGAACCCCTCCGACGGGATCTCCTCGGCATGCGGCAGCGACAGCGCGATCCGCCGCACATCATGCTCGTCCGCCATGACCACAGTCTCGCCAACCGCCAGAGGTGAGGGTCCGGTCGGGGTGTGCGGAGTGAGCGTGGATGGGCCCGGCCCTCGCCTTCCGGAGGCACGCGAGTGGTTGCGAACGCAGGACACCCCGACCGGACCGCCCAAGGTGACCAACAGCGGCGCCCTGTGGCACACTGACCCTGTGCAGTTCTTCGCGATTATCACGTAGCGCGCCCGGCCACCCGGCCTGACGCGCAACCCTCCGCATCCGCGGGGGGTTTTTTGTTGCACGAACACCGACCAAGGACAGCCGATGCAGACCGACGCCTTCCACGTCTTCGACACGACGCTGCGCGACGGAGCACAGCGCGAGGGGATCACGTACTCCGTCGCGGACAAGCTCGCCGTCGCGCGGCTGCTCGACCAGATCGGCGTCGGCTTCATCGAAGGCGGCTGGCCGGGCGCGCTGCCCAAGGACACCGAGTTCTTCGCACGCGCTGCCGACGGTGAGCTGGTCCTCAAGAACGCAGTGCTCGTCGCATTCGGCGCGACGCGCAAGGCAGGCGTGCGCGTCGAGGACGATCCGCAGGTGCGCGCGCTGCTCGACTCGCGCGCGTCGGTCGTCACGCTCGTCGCGAAGTCGGATGTGTGGCACGTCGAACGCGCGCTGCGCACCACGCTCGACGAGAACCTCGCGATGGTGCGCGACACAGTGGCGTTCCTGCGTGCCGAAGGGCGACGGGTGTTCCTCGACTGCGAGCACTTCTTCGACGGCTACAAGCACGATCGCGACTACGGCGTGCGAGTGCTCGAGGCGGCGGCCGAGGCCGGCGCCGACGTCGGCGTGCTGTGTGACACCAACGGCGGCATGCTGCCGATGGGCGTGCACGACGTCGTCACGGACGTACGCAGCCGCACTGGCATCCGGCTGGGGATCCACACGCAGGACGACACGGGATGCGCGGTCGCCAACACGCTCGCCGCGGTCGACGCCGGCGCCACGCACGCGCAGGGCACGGCCAACGGTTACGGCGAACGCGCCGGCAACGCCGACATCTTCGCGGTGATCGGCGGTCTCGTGACCAAGATGGGACTCGACGTTCTGCCCGACGGATGCCTCGCGGAGATGCAGCGCGTGTCGCACGCCATCGCCGAGATCGCCAACCTCGCGCCGAACACTCACGCGCCCTACGTCGGTGCGTCGGCGTTCGCGCACAAGGCCGGCCTGCACGCGTCCGCGATCAAAGTGTCGCCGGAGCTGTACAACCACCTCGATCCGGCGGTCGTCGGCAACGACCAGCGCATCCTCGTCACCGAGATGGCCGGACGCGCGTCGGTCGAGCTCAAGTCGCAAGAGCTCGGCGTGGACGTGAGTGCGCGTCCCGATGTGGTGGCGAAGGTCGTCGACATCGTCAAGGAGCGCGAAGCAGTCGGCTGGTCGTACGAGGCCGCCGACGCATCGTTCGAGTTGCTGCTGCGCGACGCACTCGACGACGGCGCGACCGAGGCGCCGTTCGTCGTCGAGTCGTACCGCGTGATCGTCGACCGTCGCGAGGACGGCGCGATGGTCAGCGAGGCGACGGTGAAGGTCGTCGCGGCGGGGGAGCGGGTCATCTCGACCGAGGAGGGCAACGGTCCGGTCAACGCGCTCGACCGCGCGCTGCGCAAGGCACTGGGCAAGGTGTTCCCGCGGCTGGCCGAGTTCGAACTCGTCGACTACAAGGTGCGCATCATGCCCGGCAAGCACGGCACCGACGCCGTGACCCGGGTGCTCATCGAGACGTCGGACGGACAGCACGAATGGACGACGGTCGGCGTGCACGGCAACGTCATCGAGGCGTCCTGGCTGGCACTGCACGACGCCGTCCGCTACGGACTGCTGCGCAAGTCCAGCTGACCCGGTCGACATCGGCCGGTCGGCAGCGCGACACTCCGAGGAGGTCGCGGCTGACGGGCCGATGTCCGCAACGGGACGGAGGGGCCGACGTGGACAACGTCGATGTCGTCGTCGTAGGGGCGCGGTGCGCCGGTGCGCCGCTCGCGACGATGCTCGCGCGGCGGGGACTGAACGTGTGTCTCGTCGATCGTGCGACGTTCCCGAGTGAGCTTCCGTCCACGCACGTGCTGCAGCCGTGCGGCGCGCTGATCCTGCACCAGCTCGGCGTGCT
>DATGFB010000277.1:0-5789 GCA_035309605.1 Jatrophihabitantaceae bacterium | reverse complement strand
GGCCGGCGTCGAGGTCCACAACCCCGAGCTGATCATCGCCACGCTCAACGGCAAGGGCAAGCTCGAGATGGAGCTCACCGTCGAGCGCGGCCGCGGCTACGTCTCCGCGGTGCAGAACAAGCAGGCGGGCCAGGAGATCGGCCGCATCCCGATCGACTCCATCTACTCGCCGGTCCTCAAGGTCACGTACGCCGTCGAAGCGACGCGTGTCGAACAGCGCACCGACTTCGACCGTCTCGTCGTGGACATCGAGACGAAGTCGTCCATCACGCCGCGTGACGCGGTGGCCAGCGCCGGTCACACGCTCGTCGAGCTGTTCGGCCTGTTCCGCGAGCTGAACGAGGAGGCCGAGGGCATCGACGTCGGCCCGTCGCCGGCCGAGGTCGCCGACATCGCGGCGTTCTCGATGCCGATCGAGGAGCTCGACCTCACCGTCCGCTCGTACAACTGCCTCAAGCGCGAGGGCATCCACACCGTGGGTGAGCTCGTCGGGCGCAGCGAGGCCGACCTGCTCGACATCCGCAACTTCGGGTCCAAGTCGATCGACGAGGTCAAGATCAAGCTCGCCGGCCTCGGCCTGTCGCTCAAGGACAGCCCGCCCGGATTCGAGCTGCCGAGTGCGGTCGACTCGTACGGCGAGGACGACTTCGACGGCGGCGACACCGACTACGCCGAGACCGAGCAGCTCTGACGAGCTGAACGGCACCAACCACAGGAGTTCAGATGCCCACGCCCACCAAGGGTCCTCGTCTCGGCGGCAGTCCTGCGCACGAGCGGCTGATGCTGGCCAACCTCGCCACCGCGCTGTTCGAGCACGACCGCATCACGACGACCGAGGCCAAGGCCAAGCGGCTGCGTCCGCTGGCCGAGCGGCTCATCACGTTCGCCAAGCGCGGTGACCTGCATGCGCGCCGCCAGGTGCTGACGGTCATCCGCGACAAGGACGTCGTGCACAAGCTGTTCGCCGAGATCGGCCCGAAGTTCTCCGAGCGCGCCGGCGGTTACACGCGCATCGTCAAGGTCGGGCCGCGCAAGGGCGACAACGCGCCCATGGCGGTCATCGAGCTGTGCGAGGCGCTGACCGAGAGCGCTGCGGTGGTCAAGGAAGCCGAGAAGGCGCGCGGCACACGCACCGCGGCGAAGAAGGCTCCGGCTGGACGTACCAAGGAGATCGCCGAGGATGCGGCGGCCGAGTCGCCGACCGCGGCTTCGGTCGCGGCCGACGCGGCATCGCTCGAGGGTGACGCGCCTGAGGAGGGGCTGGCCGCGGTCGGACTCACCGAGGACGACGTCGACACTGCCGAGGTCACGGACGAAGCCGACGACGCCGCAGCGGCGAGCGTCGAGGACGCGGAACCAGAAGCGCAGCCCGAGTCGGACGAGGCTGCCGAGTCCGACGAGAAGTAAGCACGTCTGTCATGTCCGAGGCGGATCCGCTGGTGCGGGTCCGCCTCGACATTTGTTACGACGGCGCTGACTTCTCCGGCTGGGCGACGCAGCCCGATCGGCGCACGATTCAGCAGACACTCGAAGACGCGCTGTCGACCGTCCTGCGGGTGCCCGCGGCGCTGACCGTCGCGGGGCGTACCGACTCCGGTGTGCACGCGACCGGGCAGGTCGCGCACGTCGACGTGCCGCGTGCGGTGTGGACGAACGCATCCGGACAGCTGATCCGGCATCTGGCCGGCGTGCTGCCGGCGGACGTCCGCGTCGTCGCCGCGCGGGCGGTGCCGCCGGATTTCGACGCGCGGTTCGCCGCGCTGTGGCGGCGGTACGTGTATCTGATCAGCGACCGTGAGTCGGGAGTCGATCCGCTGACGCGCGGGTTCGTGCTCGGCTGGCCGCGACGTCTCGACGCGGACGCGATGAACGATGCGGCGCAGCGGCTCGTCGGACTGCACGACTACGTCGCGTTCTGCCGGTGGCGCGAGGGCTCGTCCGCCATTCGCACGGTGCACATGTTCACGGTGCATCGCGCGGACGACCTGATCACGTACACGATCCGCGCGGACGCGTTCTGCCACTCGATGGTGCGCTCGCTGGTCGGCGCGCTCGTCGCAGTCGGTGAAGGGCGGCGTGCGGTCGACTGGCCGGCGTCGCTGTTCGCGCGCACGTCCCGCAGCGACGAGGTGCCCGTCCTCCCGGCGCACGGTCTCACCCTGGTCGAAGTGGCCTACCCGCGGGACGCAGATCTAGCCGACCGAGTGCGCGAGACGAAGGCGCGCCGCTCCTGATCACGCGAGTGGCCAGTTACGCGCCGAGTGGCCACTTACAACTGGCCACTCGCGCCGAAACTGGCCACTCGGCGAGGGGATCAGGTGGTTGGGTCGGACCAGATGGTGGCGATCAGGCGGTAGCAACGCTGGGTCATCTCGTCCGCCGAGACGTCGGGGTGCGCGAGCCACCACGTGACGACCGAGTCGACCACGCCCATCCACACGGACGTGAGCACCTCGGTGTCGTGCGGGTCGTGGTCGCCGCGCGCGGCGAGGAAGCTCTTCGAACCGCTCGCGGCGAGGAACTGCGTGCGCGCCTGGTAGTCCTGAGCGGCCTCGGCGATCGGCCCGTCCGCCGGCATCGTGGTGTCGTAGAGCAGCTGCCACGCGCTGCGCTGCGGCTCGAGCGCCTCGAAGATCGCCTGCAGCGCGTACACGCGCGACGCGACCGTGTCGTCGACGGACAGCTCCGCGAGCTCCAGGCGCTCGAGCAGGTCGCCCGCGACCTGGTGCAGGCAGGCCAAGTACAGCCCGTCCTTCGAGCCGAAGTACTGGTAGATCAGCGGCTTGGAGATGCCCGCCTGGGCCGCGATGGCGGCCATCGAAGCGCCGGCGTAGCCGCGGGCGGCGAACTCGTCGACGGCGACCGCGACGATCTGGCCCTCGCGCTCGGCGCGGGGCACACCCTTGGTTCCCACGACACCGGCGCTGGACATGGCGACGATATTACCCTATGGTAAGTGACCGGACGGTAAGTTCGGCGATCCCGCCGAGTGAGTCGCGGAGCGTGTTGCGTGTCGTCGTTCGTGAAGTCGTTGGAAGACCCGGTGATCATCGCGATCCCGTTTTTCGTGCTGTTCATGACGCTCGAGATCCTCTCGCTGCGCCACCTCGACGACGACGAGAAGGACAACTACGTCGGGTACGAGAAGCGTGACTCGCGCGCCAGCATCTTGATGGGCCTCGGCTCGCTGTTCGTCAACGGCGGCGCGCGCGTGTTCGCGCTCATCGGGTACGCGGCGCTCTACGAGGTCAGTCCGCTGCGACTCGACACGCACAAGTGGTACGTCTGGGTCTACGCGATCCTCGTCGTCGACCTGCTCTTCTACTCCGAGCACCGCGCGGCGCATCGCGTGCGCATCTTGTGGGCCGCGCACCAGGCGCACCACAACAGCCAGACGTTCAATCTCTCGACCGCGGTGCGGCAGAAGTGGAACCCGTGGTGGGAGCTGCTCGTGTGGACGCCGCTGCCTCTGCTCGGCATGCCGCCTTGGATGATCTTCACGTCGTTCTCGTTCAACCTGCTCTTCCAGTTCTGGGTGCACACCGAGCGCATCGACCGCATGCCGAAGTGGTTCGAGCTGATCCTCAACTCGCCGTCGCACCACCGCGTGCACCACTCGAGCGACAAGGTATACATCGACAAGAACTACGCGGGCATCGTGATCATCTGGGACCGCATGTTCGGCAGCTACGTCGAGGAGACGTTCCGCCCGAAGTACGGGCTGACCAAGAACGTCGACAGCTTCAACCCGTTCAAGCTGCAGTACCACGAGTACGCGAGCATCATCCGCGACGTTCGCGGCGCGACGCGGCTGCGGGACAAGCTCGGCTACGTCTTCGGGCCGCCCGGATGGGCACCGAAGCCACCGGCGGACGCACGCGCACTCGCGCCCGCGCCGGAGCCGGTCGCCGTCTGAGCGGGTGACGTCAACGAGTGACGAGGTCGACCAAGCTCGCCGCGATGTGATCCAGGGCAATCGATCGACGCCCCTCCGATTCGAGCGCGGCACGCGGCATGCCCGGCGCGAACGCGGTGTCGGGGTTCTGCACGAGCACCGACCCGCCGAACGCACCGATCGCCCGCACGCCCACGGAGCCGTCACGCCCGCCACCGGTGAGGATGACGGCAATGGCACGCGGTCCGAGGGCTACTGCCATCGTGGCGAGCAAGAGGTCAGCTGACGGACGAGCAGGCGGCAGTTCGCCTGACGCGATGAGGCGTACTCGGTCGTCGGCGCCGACGAGCATGTGTGAGTGCTCCGGGACGACGAGCACATGGCCGGGCGTCAATCGGTCACCGTCGGATGCGGGTCGCACGGTCAAGTCGCAATGGCGCTGCAAGAGCTCAGGCAGCCGCGACACGACCGAGGGCCGCAGGTGCTGCGACACGATGACGGCTGCGGGAAAGTCGCGTGGCAGCGGCCAGAGCACGCGGGCAAGTGCGTCCAAGCCGCCCGCCGACGTACACAGCGCGACCACCGGGAAGCCCGTCCCGCCGTGGAATTCGGGGAACAGGCTCGCCCCCGATCCGTGGCTCGCGTGCATCGAGGCTCCTCTCGATTAGAAAGGGTCCTCCGCGGGTCAGTAGAACGCCAGGTTGTCGCGATTGCACCAGTCGAGCATCGCCGGCCACGCTCCGTAGCCCGAGTCGGTGTTGATGTGACCGGCGGCGGGCAGCACGGTGGTCGCGATCTTGAGCGGCAGCCCGTATGCCGCGGTGATGCCTTCGGGACACCACGGATCGTCGTCGCTTCCGACGAGCACCGTTCCGTCGGCCGCGTGGCGCACCGCATCGATGTCGAGCGGCGGCGGGAAGAATGCGGCGATCTCCGGCACGGTCGTGGTCGGCGACGGCGGCGCAACCAGCACGACGCGCGCCGGTCGAGGCGATGTGCCCGTATCGACCACGTGATGCAGCCACGCCACGGCCGCGATCGAGTGCGCGACGACATCGAACCCGTCTGACGGCAGGTCGGCGATCGTGTCGCGCATCGCGGCGAGCCACTCGTCCAGCATCGGCACGTCGGGATCGGCGAGGGTCGGGTAACGCACGTCGCGGCCGGCTTCGCGCAGGTGCGCAACGAGCCACGTCTGCCAGTGATCGGGACCCGATCCCTCCCACCCGTGCAGCACGACGACGGGAACCGTCCGGCTCGTTCGGCGTGGCATGTTTGGCAGCTTAGAAGTGCGCCCAGAGCGTCACTTGAGCAGGCCGACGACGATGAGCAACTGCGCGAGGTGGTACGTGACGATCACGATGAGTGGTCCGCGGATCATGGGCCGCACGAATCGATTCCAGGCCAGCGTCGTGTCGGACGCCAGGAACAACAGACCGCCGACCGCGGTGGGGACCGCCGCGGTCGAGAACGCGAGGATCACCATCGTCGCGAGTACGGCCGCGTATCCGCCGACGATGGCGGCGAGCACTGTGCCGCCGCTCGCGCGGGCGCCCTGAAGTACGCGTGGCATCGCCAGGATGACGGCACCGGCGACGACGAGTACGCCGGCGACGGCCTGCCAGCCGTGCAGTCCATGTCGTGCGAACGCCACGAGATAGGCGATGTGCCCGAGCAGAAATGCGCCGAGTCCGGCAAGGAACGCCGGATCGAGATCGGATTCGGCGCCTCGTTCGTCGGGACTGAGCAGCAGGGCGACGTCGCCGATCAACCCGAGCGCCAGTGCCGCGAGCACCGCCGGCTTCGCGTCACCGAGGTGCGCGAATCCGACGGCGACGACGAGCAAGGCGAGCGTCAGCGGTTTGAGGATCAACTCGACGCGATGCTGCTTGCG
>DATGFB010000276.1:0-5164 GCA_035309605.1 Jatrophihabitantaceae bacterium | reverse complement strand
ATTTCTTCGCGGCCTCTGCGGGACTCGTGGTGGTCGTCGGCGTGCTGCGAGAGATCTTCGGAGATCTGCCGATCATCCATTACCACGCCGATCCGAAGAACCCGCTCTACGGCGTGACCGACCACCATCACGCGATCTTGTCGTTCTTCGTGATCTACGTGCTGATGAAGGCGTTCGCGAACGGCGGCGCGTCGCTCACCGGACTGGAGGCGATCTCCAACGGCGTCAGCGTGTTCAAGAAGCCGGAGGGCAAGAACGCGCGCACGACGCTGACGACCATGAGCGTCATCCTCGGCACACTCGTGCTCGGCATCTCGTTCCTGGCGTGGCGCACCCGCGCAACTCCGTACCAGCACGGCAGCCCGACGGTGATCAGCCAAGTGGCACATCAGGTGTTCGGTCACGGCTGGTACGGCAACGCGGGCTTCTACATCGTGCAGATCGCGACTGCCCTCATCCTGTTCACCGGCGCGAACACACCGTTCACCGGTTTCCCGTTCCTCGCGAGCTTCATCGCAGAGGATTCGTTCCTGCCTCGGCAGATGACGCGGCGCGGTCATCGCCTCGCGTTCAGCAACGGCATCGTGGTGCTCGCTGCGCTCGCGCTCGCACTCGTGCTCGGCGTCGGCTCGAACGTCAACAGCCTCATCCCGTTCTACGCGATCGGCGTGTTCACCGGGTTCACCATGGCCGGTCTCGGCATGGCGAAGTACCACCGCACCCATCGCGAGGAAGGTTGGCGGCGCAAGCTGGTGATCAACGCGACGAGCGGAGTGGTCTCGGCGGGCGTCGTGCTCATCTTCGCGATCGTGAAGTTCACCGAAGGGGCGTGGCTCGTCGTCGCGTTGTTCCCCATCCTGTGGCTGATCCTCATGCGGCTGAACAAGCGCTACCGCGACGAATCGCGCTCGCTCGACCTCGTCACGTGGATCCGCACCGACCAGGCCGAGGCGCCGCACTATGCCCGGCACACGGTGCTCGTCCTGGTCGACCGGCTCGACCTCGCGGTGCTGCGCGCGCTGCGCTACGCGGGCAGCCTTCGGCCGACGTCGACCGTCGCGGTGCACTTCATGGTCGACGACCTGATCTCCGATCAGCTGCAGCGGGACTGGGTCCAGCGCTGCCTCGGTGATCGCGTGCCTCTGATGATCGTCGAGTGCGAGGACCGGCGGATCGTGCGCGCCGCCGTCGACCTTGCTCTCGACACCGTCGTGCAGGACCGCGCCGAGGTCACCGTGCTGCTGCCGAGGCGCACGTTCCGGCGCATCTCGCAACGACTGCTGCACGACCGCACCGCCGATCGCATAGCCGAGGCAGTCGGCCGCATCCCGCACGTCGCCGCGACGATCGTCCCGTTCGACACGACGCTGCCGCACGAGCTCGTCGAGCGGCTGGAGGTCAAGCAGCGGGAGGCGCAGGCGCGCCCGGCGCTGAGCGAGACCGTGCCGGACGAGGTGGCAGACGAGGCGATGCCGGTACAGCCGAACGGCGTCTCGCCGATCGGGTCGGTGAGCTACCGGCAGAAGGTGACGATCGAAGGCCGCGTGAAGGCGGTACAGGTCGGTACTGCCGCAGGCCGATCGCTCGAGGTGCAGGTGTTCGACAAGACCGGTGGTGTGCGCCTGTTGTTCTTCGGACGCACCGAGATCCCCGGAATCGAACCCGGCACTCTCTTGCGCGCGACCGGTCGCATCGGCGAGTACAAGGGTCACCTCGCGCTGGCGAACCCGCGCTACGAATTGGTGCGGACCGGCGCCACGGTGTCCTGACCGCGCGCACGACGGAGCGCGACGACGGGAATCGTGCGGACGCCCGCGAGGCGGCGTTCGTACTCGCCGAATCCCGGCATCCGCTCGACTTGCAGCGCGTAGATCCGGTCGCGCTCGGCGCCGGTGACTTCGTGGACGGTGACCGGGAATCGGTCCGTCCCGATCTCGACCTCCGCCTGGCCTGCCGCGATCAGGTTGCGGTACCACTGCGGATGATGCGGGCGCCCGCCCGCGGACGCGAACACGTACACCGTGGCCGGATCGTCCGAGTCGGGCAGGTACGCGACCGGGTTGACGTTGTGGGCGCCGGTGCGGCGGCCCCGGTTGTGCAGCAGGAGCATCGTATGACCGTCGAACGGCCCGCCTATGCGGCCCTGGTTCGACCGGAACTCCTCGACGATGGGCACGTTGCGCTCGACTATCTGCTCAGCCGCCATGCGATTCACGGTAGCCGTCACGGTTGGTAGCGGTAGCCCATTCCGGGCTCGGTGACGAGGTAGCGCGGCCGGCTCGGTACCGGTTCGAGCTTGCGGCGCAGCTGCTGCATGTAGATGCGCAAGTAGCTCGCCTCGGTGTTGTCGGCGTCGCCGCGCATCGCAGTGAGCAGTTCCGGACCCGTGATGAGCCGGCCCGGGTTGCGCAACAGCACCTCGACCATCCGCCACTCCGTCGGAGTGAGCCTCACGCGTTCGCCGCTGCCGCTAGTGGCGGTGCGATTCGCGACGTCGACCGTCACGTGCCCCAGCGACACCGGACCGGGTGCCGGCGTCATCGTGATCCGGCGGGCGGCCGCGCCCAGCCGCGCGACGAGTTCGGCGACGTCGAACGGCTTGGTCACGTAGTCGACGGCGCCGAGGTCGAGTGCGGTCACCTTGTCCTTGCTGCTCGTCCGAGCGGACAGCACGATGATCGCCGCGTCGGGGCGGCGCACGCGCAGCCGGCGCAGCACCTCCATCCCGTCGATGTCCGGCAGCCCCAGGTCGAGCACGACGATGTCGGGCTGCACTGCCTCCGCATGGTCGAGCGCGGCGGTGCCCGACGCTGCCGAACTGACCAGGTAGCCGCGATTCGAGAGGTTCAGAACGAGTGCGCGCAGCAGATGCGGTTCGTCGTCGACGACGAGGACGCGCGTCATGTGCCCGCCTCGCCGAGGACGTGGGCGACGGCGGCTGTGCCGGTCGCATCCGGCACACGCGGGAGCGCGACGACGGCGGTGAGGCCGCCGCCCGGCGTGTCCTCGAGCGTCAGCGAGCCGTGCATCGCTTCCGCGAAGCCGCGGGCGATCGCGAGCCCGAGTCCGACACCCGCGCCGTTGCTGTGGTCGTCGAGTCGCTGGAACGGCGTGAACATCGCGTCACGGTCGCCCGCCCGCACACCCGGGCCGCGGTCGATCACGCGCAGCTCGACCGTGTCGCCGTGCGCGCTGGCAGCTACCCGCACCGGGCGATCACTGGTCGAGTAGCGCAATGCGTTGTCGACGAGGTTCGCGACGACGCGTTCGAGCAGGCCGGCATCGACGCGAACCTCGGGCAGGGTGGCCGGCACGTCGAGTTCGACGCGATTGCTGCCGTCGACGTGGTCGAGCGCCTGGCTGACGACGTCCTCGATGCCGACCGGGCCGAGGGCGAGCGTCAGCACACCGGCCTGCAAACGCGACAGATCGAGCAGGTTCGTGACGAGCGCGGTCAGCCGGTCGAGCGCCTGGTCGGCGTTCGCGAGCAGCTCCTGCCGATCTCGTTCGCTCCAGTCGACGTCCGGGCTGCGCAGGCTCGACACGGCGGCCTTCGCCGACGCGATCGGAGTGCGCAGGTCGTGGCTCACCGCGTTGAGCAAGGCCGTGCGCATCCGGTCGGCCTCGGCGATCGGGACCGCGGCCTCGGCGGCCTCGGCAAGGCGGCGTTGCTCGTACGCGACGGCGACCTGAGTCGCGAACGCGGTGAGCACGCGCTGGTCCTCGGCGGCGAGGATGCGCCCGCGCAGCACCAGCTTCAGATCGTCGCCCACGTCGACCTCGGTGTCGGCATCTTCGGGACGCAGGCACGGATCGCCACCGACGAACGCCACGCACGACCAGCTGCCGCTCAGCCCGCCCGGTCCCCGATCGGCCACACTGCTGGCAGGCGCATCGACCTCGCGCCGCAGCAAGGTCACGCTGCGCACGGTGAACGCCTCCTGCACGCGTTCGAGCAGTGCGGGTATCGCCTGCTCGCCGCGCAGCAGGCTGCCGGCGAGCGTCGACAACGTCTCGGCCTCGGCGTTCGACCTGGCCGCTTCGGACGTGCGCCGCGCAGCCATGTCGACGACGCGGGAGACGAGCGACGCGATGACGACGAACACGATCAGCGCCAGGATGTTCTCGCCCTGGCTGATCGTGAACGTGTGGATCGGCGGGACGAAGTAATAGTTGATCAGCAGGCTGGCCGCGACCGCTGCAACGAAGCCCGGGTAGAAGCCGCCGACGAGGCTCACGACAACAACGGCGAGCAGGAACAGCAGCATGTCGCTGCTCAAGCCCAGACCGTGCCGCGCCGACGTGCCGAGCAGCGTGAGCGCGACGAGCAGCACGGTGGCGATCGCCAGGCCGGCGAACCGCCGCCTGCGGTTGAGGCCGCCCGTGATCGACGGCAAGGTGCGGCCCTTGCCGACGTAGTCGTGGCTGACGACGTGCACGTCGATCGACCCCGACCGGCGGGTGATCGTCATGCCGGTGCCGGGACCGGTCAGCGCGGCGGCCAGCGGGTTGCGCCGGCTCGCGCCGATCACGATCTGCGTCGCGTTGTTCGCGCGCGCGAAGTCGAGGATGGAATCGGCGATGTCGTCACCGACGATCGAGTGGTAGCTGCCGCCGACGGACTCCACGAGCAGCCGCTGTTGCGCGAGCGCGGCGACGCTCGAACCCGCGAGCCCGTCACTGCGTTCGACGTGCACGGCGAGCAGGTCGCCGCCCGACGCTCGTGACGCGATGCGCGACGCGCGGCGGATCAGTGTCTCGCCCTCCGGGCCGCCGGTCAGCGCGACGACAACGCGCTCGCGCGTCTCCCACGTCCCGCTGATTCCGTGTTCGGCGCGGTAGCGCTGCAGTCCCTCGTCGACGCGGTCGGCCAGCCACAGCAGCGCGAGCTCGCGCAGTGCGGTCAGGTTGCCTTGCCGGAAGTAGTTCGAGAGCGCCGCGTCGATCTTGTCGGCCTTGTAGATGTTGCCATGGGCCATCCGCCGGCGCAGCGCCTCCGGCGTCATGTCGACGAGCTCGACCTGCTCGGCCGCGCGCACGACGGAGTCGGGCACCGTCTCGCGCTGCCGCACGCCGGTGATCGACTCGACGACGTCGTTCAGCGATTCGAGGTGCTGGATGTTCACCGTGCTGATGACGTCGATGCCGCGTTCGAGCAGGGCCT
>DATGFB010000275.1:0-2364 GCA_035309605.1 Jatrophihabitantaceae bacterium | reverse complement strand
CACTGGCGGCACGCCGACGAGTTCGCCGCCCGCTTCCCCACCGCCGACCTCGACCCGGACGTGCTGTTCGTCGACGACGGCGACATCGTCACCGCGGCTGGCGTCTCCGCCGGCATCGACATGGCGCTGCACCTCGTGACTCGCCTCGACTCGGTCGAAGCCGCCCGCAAGGTCCGCCGCGGCATCCAGTACGACCCCGAGCCCCCGGTCTGACCACCCGATGATCATGGACGGATGGTCGCTACAGCCGCGCTACGTCCTTGATCATCGGGGAGGTGTCGCGGGGAAGTAGAACTTGTTCTAGTCTTCTGTTCATGCGGTTCACCTATGCCGAGGCGATGACGGATTCGAGTTACATGCTGCCGCTCGCGAAGGCGGCTGAGGCGGCCGGCTACTCGAGCATCACGGTCGCGGACAGCCTCGCGTACCCGAAGGAGTCCGACAGCGTGTATCCGTACACGCCGGACGGCACGCGCACGTTCCTCGAGGACAAGGAGTTCATCGAGACGTTCGTGCTGTGCGCCGCGATGGGTGCGGTGACGACTCGGCTTCGCTTCACGCCGTTCGTGCTCAAGCTGCCGGTACGCCCGCCCGTTCTCGTCGCCAAGCAAGCCGCATCGGTCGCGGCGCTGACGAACAATCGGCTCGCGCTCGGCGTCGGCATCAGCCCGTGGCGCGAGGACTTCGACATCATGGGCGTGCCGTTCGACAAGCGTGGCAAGCGCATGGACGAGTGCATGGAGATCGTGCGCGGACTGACGCAAGGCGGTTACTTCGAGTTCCACGGCGAGTTCTACGACATCCCGGCGATCAAGATCTGCCCGACGCCGACCCAACCGATACCGCTTCTCGTCGGCGGACATGCGGACGCGGCACTGCGGCGTGCGGTCGTGCGCGGTGACGGCTGGATGCACGGCGGCGGCGTCGAGGACCTCGACGCGCTGCTCGCGCGCATCGCCGAGATCCGCAAGGCCGAGGGAGTAGCGGACAAGCCGTTCGAGATCCACGTGATCTCGCTCGATGCGTACACCGTCGACGGCGTGAAGCGGCTCGAGGACAAGGGCGTCACCGACGTCATCGTCGGATTCCGCGTGCCGTACATCGTGGGTCCGGACACGCAGCCGCTGCAGCAGAAGATCGACCACCTGAACCGCTACGCCGACTCGGTGATCGCGACCGTCAACGCCTGAACCCAGACCCGCCGAATCTGCAGAAATCTGCCATTTCGTGCTAATGGCACAGATTGTCCGGGTACAGGTGGCCGCGCAGGGGTAGGCATTCACCAGGCGGACGGGTTGGCGATGGGGGTGCCGGCCCGTCCGTCCGGACGCGCGCTCACCTGCCCGACTCGACATCGGCCCCGCGACCCCGTAGACGTGGGGCGTGCGCATCGCGACTGCCCGCGTCCACCTGTTCCTCGGTGGCTCCGCCGTTGTCCTCGCCGTGCTCACCGCGATCGTCGTCGCCGAGCCGAGCGCCCAGCCGACTGCGCATACCGCCCGATTGACGAACCTGCCGCCGTCGTCCGCGGCCAGCGCGAGCACGTCGACACCACGCAGCGTGCCGGCAACCGTCCAGCGCACCCCCCCGCTCGCGCAACCGTGGGCTGGGGCCTCGCACGACGTCGGACACGTGCAGCCCGGTTCGGATCCGTCCGTGCTTCCAGCGGACCTGCTCATCGCGGACAAGCTGAACAACCGGCTGGTCATCGTCGACCCGCAGGGCCGCGTGCGCTGGCTGTTCCCCCGCCCCGGCGATCTCGCGGCCGGCCAGACCTTCCTCGTGCCCGACGACGCGTTCTTCAGCCCGGACGGGCGGTTCATCATCGTGACGCAGGAGGACGACTACGTCATCACTGTGATCGACGTGGCGACGCACAGCATCGCGTACCGGTACGGCGTACCCGGGCAGCCCGGTTCGGGCGACAACCACCTCGACAACCCCGACGACGCATTGCTGCTCAACGACGGTTACCTGTTGTCGGCGGACATCAAGAACTGCCGCATCGTGCTGATCCAGCTCGGCGCGCGCCGGCCCGCGCGGGTCATCGGCATGACGACGCCGTCGTGCCGGCACGCCCCGCCGCAACACTGGGGCAGCCCGAACGGCGCGTTCCCGATGCGCAACGGGCACTTCCTCGTCACCGAGATCAACGGTGACTGGGTCGACGAGATCGGGCTCGACGGGCACGTCTACTGGTCGGCGCACCCGCCCGGCGTCGCATATCCGTCGGACAGCAACGAGATCGGCCCGGATCGATACGTCACCGTCGACTACTCGAGCCCGGGCCAGATCGTCGTCTTCGACCACACCGGACGCACACTGTGGCGCTTCAGCGGCACCGGCCGTAACACGCTCGACCAC
>DATGFB010000274.1:0-2190 GCA_035309605.1 Jatrophihabitantaceae bacterium | reverse complement strand
ATGCCGCGTCGAGCAGTGCCGCCTTGCGCGCCTGGGCCGGCATGGAACCGGTGAGCAGCACCACGCGCGTCGCCTCGTCGCTGCCGCCCAGGCGACCCGCCTGGCCGAGCGGGCCGAGCAGCGCTTCGATCGATCGGGCGTGCTGTTGCGCGAGCACCTCGGTCGGCGCGAGCAGCGCGGCCTGCCCGCCGGCGTCCACGACCTGCAGCATCGCGCGTACTGCGACGACCGTCTTGCCCGAACCGACCTCGCCCTGCAAGAGCCGCTGCATCGGGTGCACGGCGGCCAGCTCCTCCGTCAGGGCCTCGCCGACCTCGCGCTGGCCCGCCGTCAGGGCGAACGGCAACTGGGCGTCGAACGCGTCGAGGAGCGCACCCGTGCGCGGTGGCCGCGGCGTGGCGGGATTGGCGCGGGCGGCTTCGCGGCGCTGCGCGAGCGCGAGCTGAATGCCGAACGCTTCGTCCCAGGCGAGCCGTCGCTTGGCGCGGAACCACTCGTCACGCGACTCGGGCCGGTGCATGGCGCGTATCGCGGAGTCGTACTCGGGCAGGCCGTGCCGGGCGCGCACCTCGACCGGAACCGCGTCGGGGATCGCGTCGAGCATCGTCAACACGATCTTCACGGCGTTGGAGATCTGCCACGTCCGGATGTCTTTCGACGCGGGGTACACCGGGATCAGCGCACCCGCGAAGTCATCGGCTTCATGACCTTCGAGGCCGTCACCGCGCAGCAGCAGGTACTCCGGGTGCGCGAGCTGGCGGGTGCGGTTGAACACGCGAACCTTGCCGGAGAACAGCCCGCGCACACCGGGCACGAGTTCGCGCTCGCGCCACACGTTTCGCCGGCCGAAGTAGACGAGCGTCAGGCTGGCCTTGCCATCGGTGACGACCGCCTCGAAGCGCACCGAGTTGCCGTAACCCTTCACCCCTGCGCGTTGCACTTCGGCGAGAACGGTGACGTCTTCGTCGATGCGCAACGCGTCGAGTTCGGTGAGCTCGCCGCGTTCGGCCATGCGCCGTGGGTAGTGCTGCAGCAGATCGCGCACCGTGCGCATGCCGAACGCCTTCTGCAGCGGCGTGGTGGAACGGCCGCCGATGACCTCCGCGAGCGGCGTGTCGAGGCTGATGCTTGTCGTCTTCATTCCATACCGATGATGACGGGGTACTCCGACTGATCTGCCGCGTACACGGCGACCTCGGTGAAACGGGCGCGGTCGCGGATGTGCGACGTGAGTAGTTCCCCGAGCCCGGCCGGGGCGTCACGCCCGACGACGACCGTGAGGAGCTCGGCCCCGATGCCGAGCAGCCGGTCGACGATCGCGAGCACGACGGCGAGCAAGCCGGGACCGATCTCGACCACTTCGCCGTCGATCAGGCCGAGCACGTCGCCCGCCTCGCAGATGCCGACCGCGGTCAGGGCCTGCTCGGTGGCGATGACGACCTCTGCGAAGCGCGTCGCGGCGGCAGCCTCAGCCATCGAGACGACCACGTCGTCGAACCTGCGCGTGCGATCGTGCACCGCGACGGCGGCAAGTGCCTGCACCGCGGACCGCGTCGGGACGACGGCGACGCGCAGCCCGTCCTGCCGGGCCAAGCCGGCTGCGGTCTCGGCAGCCGCGGTGGCCGCCGCGCCGGTCGCGATCACGACGACTTCGTGTGCAGCGGTCAGGTGTAAGGACGCCAGTACGTCGTCGGCGGACGGTTCGACCGACATGACCACGTCGACACCTTCGCGAGCGAACAGATGCGCCAGCCCGGCACCGGGCGCGACCGCGACGACCGCGACCGCGCCGTCCGCCCGGTGCGTGGGCTGGATCTGGTCCGCGAAGGTTGCGACCGAGACGCGGTGCGGACGTCCGGCAGCCATGCCGGCCTCGAGCGCGGCACCGACGTCGTTCACGTGTACGTGCACGTTCCACGTACCGTCGCCGGTGCCGACGATCGCAACCGAATCGCCCAGCGATACCAGCTGCGAGCGCAGCTCTTCGACGGCGGCGGGCTCGGCGTCGAGCAGGTACTGCACTTCGTAGGCGAAGTCGAGGCTTCCCGACTCGCGCGCAACCGCGGGTGCGGAGATCATGGCCGATCCGGGCTCGCGCGGTGCGGGCTGCCTGGACCCGGTCAGGACGTGCGCGAGCGCCTGGAGCAGCACGACGTAACCGCGCCCTCCTGCGTCGACAACGCCGGCCTC
>DATGFB010000273.1:0-3450 GCA_035309605.1 Jatrophihabitantaceae bacterium | reverse complement strand
TCTGCGCCACGAAGCGCAGCGCGCCGGCACCGATCTGACCCGCGTGCGCGTTGTGCGCGTCCAGGATGGTCACCAGCAGCGCGATGCCGATCGGATCGTTGAAGCCGGACTCGCCCTCGAGCAGCGTTCGCGACCGCACCGGGATCGTTCGCTTCCGTAATAGCGAGAACACCACGGCCGGGTCCGTCGGGGCAAGCGCGGCACCGACGAGAAACGCCTGCTGCCAGCCGAAGCCGAACCACGCGTGCGCCGCCGCGGTCATCGCGGCGGCGGTGACGAGCGTTCCCGCCGTGCCGAGCCACAGCACGCCGGCCAGCACGCTGCGCAACCGCCGCACGCCGATGTCCATGCCACCGTCGAACAGGATCAGTGCGAGCGCGACGGTGACGATCCACTCGTTGGTCGTCGGAGTGAGCCCGCCCAGCGTCGGGAACACGTCGGACGCCAGGGCGGAGCCGACGAGAAGGAGCACCGGGATCGGGATCACCCGGTTAGTCTCCTAGGCGTGCGCATCGACTTCACGCCGTCTGCGCGGACGAGTCTCGGTGTCGAATGGGAACTCGAGCTCGTCGATCTCGACACGCGCGAGCTCGTCGGGGTGTCCGACGCCGTCCTGGAGGCGATCCGACCGGACGGTGCGCACGAGCACCCGAAGGCCAAGCACGAATTGCTGCAATCGTGCATCGAGGTCATCACGGGCATTTGCCAAACCGTGGACGAGGCCAAACGCGATCTCGCCGAGACGGTCGCGGAGGTCGCCGCGGCTGCCGCACCGCGCAACGTCGGACTGATCTGCAGCGGCACACACCCGATCACCGACTGGGCTACCCAACGCGTCACCGATCATCCGCGCTACCTCGCGTTGATGGACCGCAACCAGTGGATGGCCCGGCAACTGCAGATCTTCGGCGTGCACGTCCACGTCGGTGTGCGCTCGCCGGACAAGGCGATCCCCATCGTGAACGCGCTGCTCGCGTACTTGCCGCACTTCCTGTCGCTGTCGGCGTCGAGCCCGTACTGGATCGGGTCCGACACCGGTCTTGCGTCCTATCGCAGCAAGATCTTCGAGGCGCTGCCGACGGCAGGCCTGCCGTATCAACTCTCGGGATGGGACGCATTCGAGAAGTACATGGACGCGCTGATCTCGTCGCACGCGATCGAGTCGATCCGCGAGGTGTGGTGGGACATCCGGCCGCACCCCAACTTCGGCACCGTCGAGCTGCGCATCTGCGACGGCCTGCCCACGCTCGACGAGATCGGCTGCGTCGCGGCACTCGCACAGTGTCTCGTGGAGCGGTTCGACCGCGAGCTCGACCGCGGCTACACGCTGCCCGAGCCGCGGCCGTGGCTCGTGCGTGAGAACAAGTGGCGCGCGGCGAGGTACGGGCTGGACGCCGAGATCGTGGTCGACAATGCCGGCACGGTGCAGCCCGTGACGTCCGCGCTGCGCGATCTGGTCGAAGACCTGCTGCCGACCGCGCGCAAGCTCGGCTGCGCCGCCGAGCTCGAGACGATCCCGCTGCTGATCGAACTCGGCGCGAGCTACCAGCGTCAGCGCGCGGTTGCCGCGGCACACGGTGGCGAGCTGGTTCCGGTTGTCGACGCGCTGCTTGCCGAGATGCGTGACGGGCTCGAGCTGGGAACCTATCGGTGAGCGCCTCGTGACGGATGTCGTTGCACTGCGGCGCGACCTGCATGCGCATCCCGAGCTGGCGTTCGCCGAGCACCGCACGACCGAAGTGATCGTCGGGCACCTGGCCGGGCTCGGGCTACGGCCGCGCGTGCTGCCGAGCGGCACCGGCGTCGTGTGTGACGTCGGTGAGGCAAGCCCGGTCGTCGGGCTGCGTGCGGACATCGATGCGCTGCCGATCGCCGACCTCAAGGACGTCCCGTACCGGTCTTCTGTCGACGGCGTGTGCCATGGCTGCGGGCACGACGCGCACACCGCGATCCTGTTGGCTGTTGCTTCCGAGTTGGTGGCGGCGCCGCCTGCTCACGGCAGCGTGCGGTTGCTGTTCCAGCCGGCCGAGGAGACGGTGCCGGGCGGCGCCGTGTCGGTCATCGAGGCGGGCGTGCTCGACGGCGTGCGGCAGATCTTCGCGTTGCACTGCGATCCGCGCCTGGACACCGGCTCGATCGGCGTGCGCGTCGGCGCCATCACGGCGGCCTGCGACTACCTCGACGTGACGCTGCGCAGCCCGGGCGGGCACACCGCCCGTCCGCACCTCACGACCGACCTGGTGTATGCGGCCGGCCTGCTCATCACCGAGCTGCCGGCCCTGTTGTCACGCCGGGTCGATCCGCGCGCGGCGCTGTCGCTGGTGTGGGGCACCGTCGACGCGGGACGCGCCGCCAACGCGATCCCCACCTCGGGCCGGGTGCGCGGCACCGTACGCGTACTCGACCTCGACTCGTGGGGTGCGGCCGAGCCGCTGATCTGCGAACTGGTGCCGCAGATCCTCGCGCCGACCGGCGTGCACGCCGAGGTCTCGTACGTGCGCGGCTTGCCTCCTGTCATCAACGACGCCACGGCGGTCGCGGTGCAATCGGCTGCGGTGACGTCGGCGCTCGGTGCAGAGGCGCTCACGCAGACGCAGCAGAGCATGGGTGGCGAGGATTTCGCCTGGTACGTGCAGTCGATACCGGGCGCGCTCGCCCGCCTCGGTGTGCGCCGGCCGGGCGCCGCGGCACTGGACCTGCACCAGGGCATGTTCGACATCGACGAGGACGCATTGGACGTCGGCGTGCGCTACACCGTTGCGCTCGCGCACGCCGCGCTGCGCAGGTGACGCGCTCGCGCCGTGCATCGACGAGCTCGCGCCGCATCGACGTGCTCGTCGTGTGCACCGGCAATCTGTGCCGTTCTCCGATGATCGCGACGATGCTGTCGTACGCGTTGCCTGGCCTGGTGATCCGCAGCGCGGGGACGCACGCGGCGGTAGGCCAGCCGTGGCATCCGCTGACGTTCGAGGTGCTCGCCGAGTCCGGCTATCACGTGCGCGGGCGCGCCGTGCAACTTCGCAAGCCGCACGTGCGCGACGCGAAGCTGATCCTGACTGCCGAGGCGATGCATCGCGGGGTCGTCGCGGCCATGGACGATTCGGCGCGGGATCGCACGTACACGCTCATCGAAGCGGCGCGGTTGTTACGTGACGTGCCGGCGCGCGACGGCATCGGCCCTGCGCCGCTTGCGCTGCACCTCGCGCTCGCGCTGCGCATGCGGCCGGCCGAGTTCAACGACGACCTCGCCGATCCGCTGCTCGGCGAGCTGTCGGACTTCCGCGCATGTCTGCGCCGAGCCCGCCGTGCCGTCGACGGGCTGCTACCTGCGCTGGGTGATCAGAAACGCCCGTGACGTCCGTGCCGGAGAGGGCGACGGTCACTCACCGAGCGAGCGGCATGGACGTGCGCGCAGCTCGGCCACGTAGTCGTCGGGCGCGCCGGCCGCCT
>DATGFB010000272.1:0-5868 GCA_035309605.1 Jatrophihabitantaceae bacterium | reverse complement strand
CCCGCCGCCGCCACCGGCTCCCGCGCCGCCGGCCGAACCGTCGGGCGAGGCGCCCGCTGCCGAGTAGGCGCACGACCGGGTGAGACTCGCCACCTGGAACGTCAACTCGGTCACCGCGCGCCTGCCGCGCCTGCTCGACTGGCTGGGCAGCCGCGAACCCGATGTGCTGTGCCTGCAGGAAATCAAGGTCGGCGCCGACGACTTCCCCGCCGCCGCAGTCGCCGACCTCGGTTACGACGTCGCGGTACACGGCACCGGGCGCTGGGCCGGAGTCGCAATCTTGTCGCGTCGGCCGATCGACGACCTTCGTCGCGGACTGATCGACGAGCCGGGCTTCCTGCCCGACGGCGCGATGTTCGAGGTGCATGAACCGCGTGCCATCGGTGCCACCTGCGGCGGCGTTCGCGTCTGGTCGGTGTACGTGCCCAACGGGCGCGAGGTCGGGCATCCGCACTACGAGTACAAACTGCGGTGGCTCGCCGCGCTGCGCGCGACCGTTGACGCCGAGCGAATGCAGTCGCGTCCACTCGTCGTGCTCGGCGATTTCAACATCGCGCCGACCGATGCCGACGTGTGGGACCCGAACGTCTTCGTCGGCAGCACACACGTGACCGAGCCGGAGCGCGCAGCGCTCGCCGATCTGCGCGACGCCGGCCTGACCGACGTGCTGCCGCGCGCTCAGAAGTACGACTCGCCGTACACGTACTGGGACTACCGCCAGCTGTCGTTCCCGAAGAACCGCGGCATGCGCATCGACCTGGTCTACGCCGATGCGACGCTGGCAGCCGCCGTCACCGATGCGTACGTCGATCGCGAGGCGCGCAAGGGCGACGCGCCGTCGGATCACGCGCCGGTCGTCGTCGATGTCGACGACGACGCGTTGCAGTGATCGTCGCCGAGATCCGACGTAAGCGGTGAGCGATGTCCTGCCCTATGACGATGCAGTCGTCAGGTCACGAAGCGCCTGCGCGTACGCGGGGGTACGCGGATAGTCGCTGTGCGTGAGCACCTTGAGCATGTAACCCGTGTCGTCGACCTCCTCGGCGTAGCGGTCCACCGGCGAGTTCCGGTAGCGCACCACCGGGAAGCCGATGTAGTCGGTGCGGTGCCACAGGCTGATCCAGCGGCCGCCTGTCCCCGGCTTGCCGCCGAGCAGCGCACGCAGCGAGTCCGCGGGTGGCGTGTCCGGAAGGTCGTCCTCGTCCTCGATCGACGTCGTCATCTCCTCGCGCGCGAACAGGTCGGCCGCGCGCGACGGTAGATGACCGAGCACGTCCGGTCCGAGCAGATCCGGCAGGATGCGGCCGAAGTACCCGCGCAGCTGGCTGCCGTACGTCAGCAGCGAGATCGCGCCCACCTCCGCGACGCCCGAGTCGTCCTCTGGCGGCGCTGGAAGCAACGCGAAGACCGAAGCCACGGCGAGCACCGAACCAAGACTGTGTGCCGACAACACGATCGTGCGGGCCGGCGGGATCGCCCCGGGTGCAGGTGACTCGCCGTCGACCGTCAACCATTCTTCGTAGCGTGCAAGCAGTTCGGGCACGACACGTTCGGCGTAGCACGGCGGTCCGAACGGATGCGCCGCCTTCGGCAGGAAACAGGTCAGATCCCACAGCAGGCCTAGCGGACGAGCGTTTCCGACCGCCTTGCCACCCGCCGCAAGACCGATGATCAGCACGCCGGTCGCGCCGAGCACCCACATGCCGCTGCCTAGGACCCATCCGGCGAAGGCGTCGGCGCCGCTCGACTTGCTCGGTCGCCAGCCGGACACGGAGAGCAGCACCTCGGCGGTCGTCACCGCGAATCCGATCAGCGCGAGCGCACCCGCGTGTTTCTCGGCGCGATGCATCAGCGAGGCGAACCACCTCTTGCTGACCACGCTGCCGTGGATGGCCGGGTAGTCGGACAGGTCGTGGCCCGCCATCCGCGGATCGTCGTCCGGACGGCGCCGCGCGCGGACGAGGACGACGACCAGCACCACGACCATCAGGACCACGAGCGTGAGCAGCGCGGCCCCGAACCACACGTACGGGCGCGGCACCTGCAGGTCGGCCGGGCAGTTCTTCTTGGCCGCGCAGGCCGGCACCGCTCGTGCCACGCGATGCGCTGCAGTCGCCGCCGCATGCCCGCCGGCCAGCGACCCGGCCGAGTTGGTGCCGTTCAGCACGTCGCCGACCGCGACGACGACGCCACTCGACAGCACCATCGCGAACAGCAGCGCGAGCATGACGAACACGCCGGGCGCGCAGCCACTCCACGCGGTGTATCGGCGCCGCGGCGAGTACGGCCCGCCGTGGGCGCTGAGCACTATCGAGACACACCAACCGAGCGCGAGCAGCGCGACGCCGCGGAACACCCAGGCCACGTCTCCGTGGTGCCACGAGAAGCTCGACATCAGCGCCGCCGCCGCGAACAGGAGTGCAATGGCGAGCGGCCAGCGGTTCTCGACCATCCGCCAGGTGCTGCCGGCCACCGCCACCGCGAGCAGGACGGCGATGAGGACGGCCGGCATCGCGGCAATGCCGAGCAGCGGATGACGCGTGTCGAGATCGTGGCGCGGCGCCGGCCAGATCACGAGGATCAGCTCCTGCGCAGCGAACACCGCGACTGCGACGGCTCCGACAACGGTCGTCCAGTCGCCGTACGACCTGGCCTGCGCCTTGGTCTTCTTCGTCGCGGGACGGCGCACATCAGGTGCGTCCTCCGTGCCGACAGCGAGTGCGCATGCAATCGCTGCAAGGACCGCGAGGGTCAGAACGAGGATCGCGAACTCCGTCCACGCCCGAGCGCCTCCGCGGTCCACCTGGTGCCAACACGATCCGCGCAAGAGCTGCGCCGGTTCGCTGCATCCGGTGCCGTCGCCGTAGGTGGTGTTCCACGAGGTCAAGAGCGCGATGAGCATCGCCACCGCGCTCAGATGCAGCAACGCCGTTCGCTGCAGAAGCTTGAGCGGGTTCCAGAAACCGCGCGTCCGCAGCATGGGCCACACCGGCTCGGTCTCACTCGCGTCCATGTAGTGCCCGCGTTGCCACGATCGCGCGCTGCTCGAGCTGGCCGTGTACCGCGTCGCGCTCGCGAGCGTGAGCCCGTACAGGAAGCAGAACGCGACCAGCGGCGCGAAACTCATCAGAGCGAGCCGGCGAGCCACGTCCCACGAGGAGAGAAAGTCGACGAACGACGGCAGGTTCGAGCATGGTGCCGTCGAGTCCTGATAACACTGCACGCTGACCAGATCGAGCGCGATGACGCACAACGGCAGCGTGAGCAGCAGCGTGAGCAGCAGACCGGCCACGCGCAGCTGAGCACCGCCGCCCGCACCGCGCCATCCCTCACGAACGATGCGCTGCGGCGCCATGCCTTCGCCGGCCGGCTCCTCCTTCACCAGGCGCCTGCTCCAATACGCCATGTTCAGGAGGCTGAACGGCATCAGCAGCGTCCAGCCGAAGCGGGCGGCCGCTGCCGCGTACTTGTTCGCGCCGAGTGGCAGCGGGTCGGACGAGGAGCGCGCCATCCCGCCCCACGAGTACGCCTCACGGACGATGCCCGACGGCACCCGTCCGGGGTCGTCCGGCTTCAGCCCGGCCTGACCGTCGTCGGTCGGCTGCCAGAAGCTGCCGAGCGTGTCGCCCTCGACCTGATGCACCGCGTCCTGAGACAACTCGAGCATCGACCACGGCGCGGTGTTGTTGACGCCGTGGATGCGCAGCTCCAGGACCCGTCGCTCGCTCATCGCGTCCCCTCCCCGGAACGGATGTCGCTGCGAACCGTAGCGTCAGGTCAGCACGTTGGCCAGTACCGCGGCAACCCGATCGAGGTCGGTGCCGGTCAGATCGGCGCGCGCGGTCAGGCGCAGGCAGGCGCGGCCGGGTGGCACCGACGGTGGCCGGAAGCAGCCGACCCGCACGCCTTGCTCGAGACAGGACCCGGCAGCAGCGACCGCTCGGCGCGGGTCGCCGAGCACGGCGGGGACGACAGCGCCGGCCGGTTCGGTCGTTTCGATGCCCAGTGCGCGGACGACGCCGGCGAGCCGGCGGGCGTTGTCGCGTGCTGACGCGGCACGGTGCGGTTCATCGTGCAGGACGTCCAGCGCGGCACGTGCCGCCCCGAGGGCTGCCGGTGCGAGCGCGGTGTCGAAGATGAACGCGCGTGCAGTGTTGACGAGCAGCTCGAGCACGTCCGGCGCCGCGAGTACCGCGCCGCCCTGCGAGCCCAGTGACTTGGACAGCGTGACGGTACGGACGATGTCGGACGCGTCCGCGAGTCCCGCCGCGGCGACCGCGCCCTCGCCGCGCGGTCCGACGACGCCCAGCGAGTGTGCTTCGTCCACGACCATCAGCGCTCGATGCCGTCGCGCGGCTGCGTGCATCGCCGCGATCGGCGCGAGATCGCCGTCGACGGAGAACACCGCGTCGGTCACCACCACCGCGTGCGCGGTGTCGACGTTCGCAAGCGCGGCGTCGAGCTTGTCGACGTCGCGATGCGGCACGACGACGACGGGTGAGCGCGACAGCCGGCACGCGTCGATGAGCGAAGCGTGGTTGTTTGCGTCGGAGACGATCGTGACGTCCGGTCCACCGAGCGTGACTACCGCGCCGAGATTGGCCAAGTACCCGGACGAGAACACGAGCGCACCGGACGCCCCGGTGAACTCGGCGAGTCGGTGCTCGAGCTCGTCGTGCAGCTGCGTCGTCCCGGTCACCAACCGCGAGCCGGTCGAGCCCGCGCCCCACGTGCGCGCCGCCTCGGCCGCGGCGGCGGTGACCCGCGGGTCGCGTGCGAGCCCGAGGTAGTCGTTGCTCGCGAGGTCGAGCGTGCTGTCGTCGGCGGCTCGCGACCGCAGCACCCGCTCGAACCCGGCAGCCTTGCGCGCCGCCACCGCAGCACGTATCCGGTCGAGTGGATCGCTCACCGCACGACCTCGCGAACCGACTCGTCCACCGCCGTGACCAGTTCGTCGACCTCGTCGTCGGTCATGCCGAGCGGCGGCATGAGCACGACCACGTCACCGAGCGGCCGCACAATGACACCGCGCCGGCGTGCGGCGCTGCACACCTCGAAGCCGGTACGCGACCCCACCGAACGCACCTCGACGCCGGTCATCGTGCCGACGCGACGCACCTCGACGACTCCGTCGTACTTCGCCGTCGACTCGAGTGCGGTAGCCATGCGTTCGCCGATCGCGGCCGCACGCGCGACCGTGCCCCGTTCGTGCATCAGTTCGAGGTTCGCCAGTGCGGCCGCACAACTGAGCGGGTTCGCCGTGTAGGTGTGGCCGTGGAAGAAGGTGCGTCCGCTCTCGGCCGTACCGAGGAACGCGTCGTAGACCCAATCGCGGGCGATCACCGCTGAAAGCGGAAGCACTCCGCCGGTGAGTCGTTTGCCGACCACCATCAGGTCGGGCGTGACGTCCGCATGCTCGAGGGCGAACCACGTTCCGGATGCGCCAAAGCCGGTGGCGACCTCGTCGACGAGCATTGCCGCGCCGAACTCGTCGCACAGCGCGCGCACGCCGGTCAGGAAGGAGGCGTCATGGGTGAGCATGCCGCCCGCTGCCTGCACCATCGGCTCGACGACGATCGCGCACACCCGCGTGCCGTCGCGCTGCAGCATGTCGCGCATCTCGGCGAGCACCTCGGCGGCGCGATCGCGACGGGTCTGTCCTTCGGCGAGCACGCCGGGCGATCCGACCATCCGGGTCTCGATCAGCAATGGGCGATACGTGGCGTGGAACAACTCGACACCGCCGAGCGACACCGCCCCGAGCGTGTCGCCGTGATAACCCTCCGCGCAGTGCACATAGAGCGGACGGTGCTCGCCGCGCTGCGCCGCGGCCTGGAACGCCATCTTGATCGCCGCCTCGGCGGCCGA
>DATGFB010000271.1:0-2267 GCA_035309605.1 Jatrophihabitantaceae bacterium | reverse complement strand
TGCTCGGGGTCAGCCTGACGTCGGGCTCCTCGTTCGACCTGACGACGAACCTGCACGCCAGCTTGCGCGACCCGAACGGCGACGGCCGGGTGTATCTCGGGACGTTCGCGGCCGGCAGCTTCCACCCGTTCACGCAGCCGGACGGTTCCGGCGGCACGACGCCCGGCGAGCTGGCCGGTGGCGCAGCCGCGGCTGCCGGCGTGGCCGCCGCCTCGTTCACCGGCATACCCGGCGCGCTCAACGCCCAGCTCAACCTCGCCGCGTCCGTTGACCCGAATGTCACGATCGCATTGCCGACGGTGAACGCGGGCGTCACGATCAGCTGGCCCGACATCACCACCGGAACGCCGTCGGTGACCGTCAGCGGTGCCGGCCTCGGTCCGGTGCAGTCGTTCGAGAACCTGACACCGCGCGACCTCGCGCAGGGACTCGCGCGCGTCGCCACGGCGCTCGAGGGCATCCAGATGGCGCGCAGCTTCACGCCGACGAGCAACGGGAAGACCGGCACGGTCACCGCGATCGCGTCAGGCGCGGCGACGGCGACGTACACGTCGACCAATGGTGGCGCGCCCGCGACCGGCGACTTCTTCCGTGTCGGCGACACCAGCGGGCCGGTGTGCGAGGTCGCGCACTACGACGGGACGAGTAACACCATCACGTGCGCAGCACCGCTGAACAACGCGGTCGCCGACGGCACGCAGCTGACTCAGGTCGACGCGAAGGGCGACGTCGACCTGCCGTTCATGAAGGGCTCGCTGTCGGACGTCTTCCAGGCCGACGAAGCGATCGTCAGCTTCCTCGACAAGCACGTCACGCAGACGTACAACGCGATCCCGGGCGGGCGCAGCGGCACCTTGTCCGGCGCGACCGGCCAGACCGCGTCCTACACCGTCGTCGCCGGCGGCGCACCGGTGGCGGGCGACTTCTACGACATCGGCACCGTGACGAAGAAGGTCACCGCCGTCACCGGAAGCGGCCCGTACTCGCTCACGTTCGACACCGCGTTCAGCTCGGTGCCCAGCGACGGCACGGCGGCGGTGCAGGTGCAAGCCGGCGACATCGTCCCCGACTTCAGCTCGCTGCAGTCGATGCTCGACGAGCTCAAGACCTCGGTCGGGTTGCCGGGCGGTGCGACGTTCAGCATCGGCGACATCGGCTTCGACGCGACGACGTCCAAGTTGAGCATCGGGCTCGGCATCACCCGCGCGCAAGGAACGGCGACGAGCCTCGATCCGTTCCAGCAGATCGACGGCGGCACGATCGGCTCCGTCGGCACCGACCCGTCGAGCGGCAACCCCACGCTGGTCGACTCCAGCAAGTCGTGGACGGCGAACGTGTACGCCGGACACCTCGTGAAGTCGGGTTCGGCGACGAACGTCGTCAAGTCCAACGACGCGCACACGCTCGTGCTGAGCGGCGCCTGGAACGGAACTGCGCCCGCCGGCGGCGACGCGTACTCCATCGGCGGACAGGACCCGCAGACCGGAGCGATCTCGTTCGCCGACAAGCTCAACTCGCTCGCCGGCGCAGTGGGTAGCGGCATCCTCAACGCCAACGCGCAGATCCCGCTCGCCACCGTCAATCCGAGCTACTCGGTGAACCTGACGCTGGTGCTGGACCTGGAGAGCCCGAAGACCGGCGCGGCATGCGACGGCGTGGAATACAACGGCACGGTCAACCATCAGGCGTGCCCGTTCACGGCCACGAGCGCAGGCGCGTCCACGATCGTCACCCAACTGCCTACGCCCGCGGATCGCGTCATGATCCGCACCGCCGACAGCAACGGCCCGCTGCATCTGCTCACGGCCGACGCGCCCATCGACTCGCAGGTCGACGTCAACGCCACGGTCGGCTTCCTCGGCCTCAAGCTGACCGGCGAGTTGCACGAGTGCGCCGCGTTCTCCAGCGGCACGACGTGCCCCGACCCCGCGTCGAGCAGCACGCACCTGCTCAGCGTCGATTTCAAGCCCGGCCTGGGCGACGCGCAACACGACCTTCCGCTGAGCCAGATCTTCGCGATGCTCGCGAGTGACCCGACGTCGCTGGCCGGCATCAGCGTGCACGGCCAGGTGAAGGCGAGCATCACGCCGGACGTCACCGGGATCCCCGGTCTGTCCGCGGCCGCGTTCTTCGGCGGCACCCCGTCCTTCGACCTGTCGATGACCGACATCACCGACCCGTCCACCATCACCTTCGACACGAACGGCTTCAGCGACGCGCTCGCGAAGATCAAGTCGTTCAACTTCGACACGTCGAACCCGAAGGCG
>DATGFB010000270.1:0-6464 GCA_035309605.1 Jatrophihabitantaceae bacterium | reverse complement strand
CCGTCGGCAACCCACACCGCATCACCGGCTACATCAACGGCTAGCCCCGACCGAACGGAAGACGACACATGACTACCAAGACGTTCCCCCTCACCGGACCCATCGACCTCGTCGGCCGCGTGGCACACGGCAGCTTCCGCGTTGACGCGCGCGACGACGTCAGCGAAGCGACGGTCACGATCTCGGCGCAGAACGCGGCATCGCTCGCGGAGGCCGTCGTCGAGATGCGCGGCTCGACGCTGGTCGTGATGATGCCGCGACAAGGCGGCATCTTCGACCTGCCCATCCTGCGGGCTCGCGCGAAAGAAGCCGTCGACATCGAAGTCGTCGTGCCGAGCGGCACGCCGGTGAAGATCAGCTCGTACACCGCCGCGATCACGATCGACGGCCGGGTGGGATCCGCGGATCTCGCCTCCGGTGCCGCGTCGGTCGAGGCCGACGAGGTCGACGGCGATCTGCGGCTGCGCTTCGGCAGCGGCAACGCACATGTGCAACTCGTCCGCGGTGACGCGCAGTCGCGTGCCGGCTCGGGCAACGTCGACTTCGGCGAGGTCACGGGTGCGCTTACCTCGGCGTGCGGCTCGGGCGACCTGACCGTCGGCACGTCACGCGGCTCGGTGCGTACGCGCGCCGGGTCGGGAGACGTGCGGGTCGGTGTCGCGTACGGCGACGTCGACTTCGTCAGCGGCTCGGGCTCGATCGTCGTCGGGGTACCGGCAGGTACGTCCGCACGCCTCGACGTCACGAGCGGGTCGGGACGCGTGCAGTCGGAGATGCCGGTCGAGTCGCAGCCCGCGACCAACGAGCGCCAGGTGTCGGTGCGCATCCGTACCGGCAGCGGCGACATCCGCCTCGTGCGCGCGGCGGCGTGATCATGTGCTCGAGCGCACCGCATCGCGCAGTGCAGGCGCGAGGTCGCCGCGGCGCATCACCTCGACGCCGCCGTGCAGACCGAGCCACTCCGCAGTCGTCGCCAGCTCGGCGGCGAGCTCTGCGGCGACGTAGTGCGGATCGGCGCCGTCCTCGGAATAGGCCGACTGCACGAGCAACCTGCCGCGTTGCCGATCCGACTTGAGGTCGACGCGCGCGACCAGCGACTCACCGAGCAGGAAGGGCAGGACGTAGTAGCCATGAATGCGCTTCGCAGCCGGCGTGTAGATCTCGATGCGATAGCGGAAGCCGAACAGGCGCTCCGTGCGCTGGCGAAACCAGACGAGCGAGTCGAACGGCGAGAGCAGCGCGCGTGCAGTGACGCGTCGCGGCCGGCGCGCGTCGGGCCAGAGGTACGCCGGCCCCGGCCAACCCGCGACCCGCACTTCAAGTAGCTCCCCCGCGTCGACCAGCTCACGCACCCGCGCCTTCGACTCCGCGCGCGGCAACCGGAAGTAGTCGCCCAGATCCGGTTCGGTCGCCACCCCGTACGCGCGGGCGGCGATGCGGACGAGCTCACGTTGTGCGTCGTCCACCGAGGGCGTGGGCACGTCGAGCACCGCGGCGGGCAGCACGCGTTCGGGGAGGTCGTACCAGCGCTCGAAGTTGACCCGCCGGGCCGCGGTCACCTGGCCCGACCAGAACAGGAACTCGAGGGCGACCTTGCCGTCGTGCCAGTTCCACATGTCGCCGGGACGCCGGGCCGGACGTTGCACGCCGGTGGCGTTCGCACGGATCGGCCCCTGCTCGGCGACCAGCGCGAGCACCTCGTCCAGCAAGCCCGGTTGCTCGACCGCGATGCGCCGCATGCGGCCCCACGCATCGTCACGAGCACGCTCCATGCGCCAGCGCAGCAATGGTTGCAGTGCGACGGGGACGAGCGAGGCCTCGTGCGCCCAGTACTCGAACATCTCACGGCGCACCGGGCCCGCCGTGTGCGCGGTGAGCACGTCGAGTGTGTCGCGCGGGTACGCGCCGAGCCGCGAGAACAGCGGCAGGTAGTGCGTGCGCGAGAAGACGTTCACCGAGTCGATCTGCAACACCGCGATCTGGCCCAGGACGCGCCGGATGTGCCGTGCGTCGACGCGTCCCGCAGGCCGCCGGTCGGCGAACCCCTGTGCCGCGAGCGCGATGCGGCGCGCCTGCGGCAGCGTCAACGTCTCAGGCGGCACAGCTGCGGACTCTATGGGCGGCGGCTGACAAGCGCGCCGGGTGTGTCGAACGCGCATGGGACGATGAGGGGGTGTTCGAGCACCTCATCCGCTCGATCGGGGACTCGGTCGGCGTCTGGATGTACGTCATCGCCGCCGGGACGTGCTTCGCCGAAGCGGCGTTCTTGCTGGGCCTCGTGTTTCCGGGCGAGACGGCGCTGCTCGTCGCAGGCGTGCTGAGCCAGCAGAAGGGGCACAAGATCGACTTGGTGCCGATGATCGTCATCGCGGTCATCGCGGCCGTCGCGGGCGACAGTGTCGGCTTCGAGTTCGGCAAGAAGTTCGGGCCGTCGCTGCGCCGGTCGCGACTCGGGCAGTGGGTCGGCGAGCAACGGTGGGCGTCCGTGGACGGGTTCATCCACCGCCACGGCGGCAAGGCGGTGTTGTTCGGCCGGCTCACCGCGGTCTTCCGCGCCCTGGTGCCGTCCATGGCCGGTATGAGCGGCATGCGCTATCGCACGTTCGTCGTCTGGAACGTCGCCGGCGGACTGATCTGGGCGCCCGGCGTGGTGCTGCTGGGCTACGCGTTCTCGAAGTCGCTCAGCGTCGTCGGCAGCGCGCTCACCTGGGCACCGTTCGCGATCATCGGACTCGTCGCGATCCTGTACGTCCTGCTGCACCTGCGCCGCCGCCGAATCGAACGCGAGGAAGCCGCCGCGTTCGCACAGGCCGACGCTCGACCTGACGAGTAGGCCCGCACTCCCCTAGGGTCGGCTGCCATGACCGACCCGGGCAACCCGCCCTATCCGCAGCAGCCGTATCCCGGCCCGCCCTATGTGCCTGCCTATTCGGGGCCACCCGCTCCGCCGAGTCCGCCCGGGCCGCCCGTGCCCCCTGGACCGCCCGCGCCGCCTGGACCGCCGGCAGGGCCCCGTCCGGCGCTCCCCCGGCACGTGCGCCGCCCGGAGCCGCGGCTCGGCGTCTCGCTTGCCGGCGTCGGCGTCGCCGTCGCGGTGATCGGCGTACTCGTGTGGGGCGGCGACTATCTCGCGGGTAGCGGCTCGGGAGCGGGTGGGCCGTCGGACGCACACCGCCTGCTGGGCATCGCCTTGTCGCTGGTGACGATCGCGATCGGGTACGCCTTGGCGATCGGCACGCGCACCGGGCCGCTGGCCACCGCCGGTGTGGCCGCCTCGGCGCTCGGCGTTCCGGTCCTGCTCGGCTTCCTGACGTTCACCGCGCATCCGTCGTCCGGCCCGCCGTTCTCGTTCGACGCAGTGGTGCTCGTATCGGTCGCGATATGGCTGCTCTCGTACGCGGTCGTGCCAGGAACGCGCGGGCACGGTTTCTACCTCGGGCTCGCCAGCACGCTCATGTGGATCTACGTCATCGACAAGGCCGAACCCGCCGCCTTCTCGCCACTTCGCATCGCCCGCTCGTTCCTGCCCGCCGGACTCGGTTTCGACGTCCGCACTCCCGACTGGGGCACGGTGTCACTGCTGTCGTTCCTGTTCGGGCTCGGTTACTACGCGATCATGGCGATCATGGATCGCGTCGGGCGGTCCGGTGCCGCGGTGCCGCTTGCGGTCAGCGGGTTTCTCGCGACCGCCGCGGGTATCGCCGCCGCAGCACCTGGCGTGCACGCCAAGGGCACCGGCGCGTTGCTCGTCGTCGTGGGCGCGGCACTGGCCGCCGTCGGCGCGCGGTCGGTGCGGCGGTTCACGACGTGGGTATGGGCGGCGGCCGTGGGCGTCGGCGTGGTCGTCCTGATCGCCGACACATTGCGTGACAACACGTCCGGCGCGGGCGTCACGCTGATCGTGTGCGGCGTCGTGCTGGTCGCGGCGGGTCACGTCGTTTCACGCCTGCTTCGCGAGCGACCGGACGACGCCGTCGACGGGTAAATCGCGGTCACTAACGTTGCGGGCATGGCCGACGTCAGTGTGCGACCGGCTCGTAGCGACGACGCGGCCGAGATCGGGCGCCTCCAGGTCGAGACGTGGCGCCACGGGTACCGCACGATCCTGCCTGCCGCGGTGCTCGACGCCCTGACGCCGGACCAGGCCGCTGCCGTCTGGCAGGACGCGGTCGACGCGCCGCCGTCGCCGCGCCATCACGTCCTGGTCGCGCTCGAACAAGACGTGCGTGTGGGCTTCGTAACCCTCGCGCCCGCAACAGATCTCGAGGACGGCGACCCTGCGCCGGACGCCACCGTCGCCATCGGTCCGCTCCTCGTCGAACCGCGCTGGGGGCGGCGCGGGCACGGCTCGCGACTGCTCGCGGCCGCAGTCGACACGGCCGTGGCGGACGGGATGACGCGTGCGATCGCCTGGATCCCGGAAGCGGACACCGCGACGAAGGAGTTCTATGTCTCGGCCGGCTGGGCACCCGACGGTCTCGTGCGCGGGCTCGACACCGGAGCCGGAGAACTGCGCGAGATCCGCCTGCACGCCTCGCTGCAATGACGCCGCGGTTAGGGTGACGCCGTGACGTTCACGGGGATTCCGGTTGCGGCGCTCGACTTCTACGAGGATCTCGAGGGCGACAACTCGAAGGCGTTCTGGACGGCGCACAAGCACGTCTACGACGAGTCGGTGAAAGCACCGCTCGAGGCGCTGGCGGCCGAACTCGACAACGAGTTCGGCACCGCCAAGATGTTCCGGCCGTACCGCGACATCCGGTTCGCGAAGGACAAGACGCCGTACAAGACACACCAAGGCATGTGGTTCGCCGAGTCGTCGGTGTACATGCACGTGTCCGCGGCAGGGGTGTTCGTCGCCGGCGGTTATTGGGACACGTCCAGTGCGCAGGTGGACCGCATGCGCCGCGCGGTCGCCGACGACGTCGCCGGGCCGCAACTGGAGCGAACGGTCGCCGCGTTGCGCAAGGGGGGCTTCGACATCGGTGGCGAGACGATCACCCGCGTGCCGCCCGGCTTTGCGAAGGACCATCCGCGCGCCGACCTGTTGCGGTACAAGTCGCTGACCGCACATCGCGAGCTCGGCTGCCCCGACTGGCTCAGCACCAAGCGTGCCAAGACCGAAATCGTCAAGGCATGGCGCAAGCTCGCGCCGCTCACGGCGTGGCTCGACACGCACGTCGGCCGCGATTGAACGGCATCCGCACAAGCACGGGTGTGCGGCGTCGGCTCGCCGTCACTATCGCGATCGGCGTACTCGCCACGGCATGTACGTCGACGGCGCGTGCACCCGCACCGACGACAAGTCCGCCGGCCACGTCGGGCACGCTGCAGACGCCGAGCAGCCAAGCGACCACGTCCTCATACGCGACCGCGAGGCCGTCAACCTCGGCCTTCACGATCCCGCCGGTGTCGGCGATCGCACGCGCGGAAGGGCTGCTGGACGTGCGCACGATCGTGCCCGATGCCGTCATCGACCTGCGCTACGCGACCACGAACAACTTCACCGGTGTGCAGTTGTATCCCGCCGACGCGCGATGCCTCGTGCACGAAACGATGGCCGCCGGTCTGCGCACGGCAGCAGCGCAACTGCGTCGTGAGGGCTTCGTGCTCGTGTTCTGGGACTGCTATCGGCCGCATGCGGTGCAGGTGCGGATGTTCCAGGTCGTGCCGAACCCGAACTGGGTCGCTCGGCCCGGGCCGTACGCGACGAGCCACGAGTCCGCGCGTTCGGTGGATGTGACGCTCGCAGTCGCGGACACACGACGGCCCTGCGTATCGACCCGGCGCGACCACGGCCACTGCATGCTCCACATGGGCACCGGGTTCGACGACTTCACGCCGCGCGCCTACGCGTATGCCACCGCGGACGTGTCAACGCAGCAGCAGGCCGACCGCGCACTGCTACGCAATGCGATGAACGCCGGCGGGCTGACCGTGTACAGCGGTGAGTGGTGGCACTTCGACGGGCCCGGCGCGTTCGCGCACCTGCCGATCCTCGCGGCGCCGGTCAACTAGCCGGGAAGTATCTGCCCATCGCCTCGCGGCCGGTCCTCACACCGTCGAGGAACGCGCTGTCGCCCGACCGGAAAGCGGTGGCGGCGTCGACGAGCGCACCAAGGCCGATCGCCGCCAGCGCGCCGCCGACCGAGATGCGGTGCACGCCCAGCTCGGACAGTTCGGCAATGCTCGGCCCACCGCGCAGCAGCAAGACGTTGACCGGCTTGTCCACCGCCTGCACGACGGCGGCGATGTCGGCCGCATCGGTCAAGCCCGGCGCGTAGACCACGTCTGCGCCGGCCGCGGCGAAATCCTGCAGCCGCCGGATCGTGTCGTCGAGGTCTGCGCGTCCGTGCAGGTAGTTCTCGGCACGCGCGGTGAGGACGAGCTTTGCCGGACCGCGGTGCGCAGCCTCGGCCGCGGCAGCAATGCGCTCGAGTGCCTGCGCGTGCGGGTAGATCGGC
>DATGFB010000269.1:0-4104 GCA_035309605.1 Jatrophihabitantaceae bacterium | reverse complement strand
TCATCCAGATCGACACCACGAACGTGCTGTTCATCGTTGGCGGCGCGTTCGCCGGTCTCGAGTCGATCATCGAGTCCCGCATCGGCAAGAAGGGGCTCGGCTTCAGCGCCGAGCTGCGCACGAAGTTCGACCGCGAGAACGAAGACGTGTTCGGCAAGGTCATGCCCGAGGATCTGATCAAGTTCGGCCTGATCCCCGAGTTCATCGGCCGGCTGCCCGTGATCACGTCGGTGCGTCCGCTCGACCGCGACGCGCTCGTCGAGATCCTCACCGAGCCGCGCAACGCGCTGGTGCGGCAGTACGCCAAGCTGTTCGAGCTCGACAACGTCGAGCTGGAGTTCGACCGGTCCGCACTCGAGGCGATCGCCGACCAGGCGGTGCTACGCGGTACCGGCGCTCGCGGCTTGCGCGCGATCATGGAAGAAGTGCTGCTCTCGGTGATGTACGAGGTGCCCTCGCGCGAAGACGTGGCGCGCGTGGTCATCACCCGCGAGACCGTGCTCGATCACGTCTACCCGACGCTGGTCCCGCGCGAGACGCCCAAGCGCCAGCCGCGCGAAAAGTCCGCCTGACCCCATCGACATTGGCCCGTCAGCGGCTCGACACGTCGTGCGAGCCGCTGCTGCCGGGCCAATGTTCGCGACGGCGCGCGGCGAGGACGCGCAGCACGTCGCGCCGGCAACCGTCCACGTCCGTCATCAGCCGATGATGTGAGAGCCGGATCGTCTGCCACCCGATCGTCGCGAGAGCCAGATCGCGTTTGATGTCGCGTTCCCACTGCTCGGCCGAGGCGTGGTACTTGCGTCCGTCGAGTTCGACGGCCAGCTTCGCGTCGTCGTAGGCCATGTCGAGCCGATAGCTTCGGGCGCCGACGCGGACGCCCAGCTGTCGCGACGCCCCGCGCAGGCCAGGAACGTCGAAGACGCTCGTGTACCCCCAGATCTCGAGCTCGCTCTCGCACCCGCTGGCCAGCAGATCGGCGAGCTCCAAGAGTTCGCGGCGACCCCTCATGCGAATCGCGCGTCGTGCCACCGCGCGCAACTCTGACGCACTCGCATCTCCGCGTTGCACCGCGAAGATCGCGGGCGCGCGTCGCTCGGATCCAGGTAGCGCCCGCCAGGCCCACGCAATCGCGAGCGCGCGCTCCTGGGTCGCGACAAGATCGAGCAGCACGCTCTGCGTCGGAAGCTTCGTGCGGTGCACCACGAGATCGGGATGCCTGCTGCGGGGCCGGCTCGTGCGCGACACGATGACGTGAATGCGATCGTCCGCCGGTGCCGGCAGCCGCCATCGGCGCAGCGCTGACACACCGCAGATCGCCGCGTCGCCGCCGACCGAGAGCACCGCAGCTCGGTCGCGAACATCGCGATCGTCGACGTCCCACGGACGGGCATATGCGCGCGGAAACACCTGGGTCAGTCGCTGCTGCCGGATGTGCCCGTCGATCGCGGTCTTGCCCATCGCCTCGACCAGCGTCGCGTATTCGGCGACGCCGGCACTTCGTTGCAGCAGGCAGTCGAGATCGGTCGGCACGACAGGACGGTCGCCCGCGCGGAACGTGGCATGGGTCGTGCGACGTCAGGTTGTGGACGATGACCGCGGCTGTGCATTGCGACGTTGGCCCGTCAGCAGCGCGACACGCCGGTGAATGCGCAGCTCACGGGCCAATGTCGATGGCGGCAGCGGCGGGTTGGTGGCGCCGTTAGGGTCGGGGTGTGGCTCTCGAACCCCTTGCGCTGCCCACCGACGACTGGACCGCGTTCCTGACCGATCGCGTGGATGCGGCGCTCGCCGCGGCGCAGCAGCACGTCGACACGCTCAAGGACGGCACCCCGCGCGATGCGGCCGAGGTCGTGCGGCTGTGGAACGACACGGACGTCGCGCTCTCGAACGCACGCGGCCCGAGCATCGTGCTCGCGCAGATGCATCCGGATGTCGACGTGCGCACGCTGGCCGAGAACTACGAGCAAGCGGTGGTGCGGTTCGTCACCGACCGCGGGCTCGACCGCGAGCTGTACGACGTCGTCGCCGCCGTCGACCCCACCGGTCTCGGGCCGGACGAGCGCCGGCTCGTCGACAAGATCCGTCGCGACTTCCGGCGCAGTGGCGTCGACCGATCCGACGACGTGCGTGAGCGGCTCCGCGCGATCTCCGACGAGTTGACCCGCCTCGGCCAGGAGTTCTCCCGAGCGATCCGCGAGGACGTTCGCACCGTGCACCTCACGCCGGAGCAGTTGGCCGGCCTGCCGCAGGACTACGTCGACGCGCACCCGCTCGACGCCGACGGACGGGTGACCCTGACAACCGACTACCCGGACGTGATCCCGTTCCGGACGTTCGCGCACGACGCGGCTGCGCGGCGCGAGCTCGTCGTGGCGTTCTTCAACCGTGCGTGGCCGCAGAACGACGCGACGCTTACGCGCATGCTCGACCTGCGCAACGAGCAGGCGCAGCTGCTCGGGTACGCGAACTGGCCCGACTTCGACGCCGAGATCAAGATGATCGGCTCGGGCAAGGCGATCATCGAGTTCATCGACCGCATCACCGAGCTGTCCGAGCCGGCCGCGCGTCGTGACTTCGACGTCTTGCTGCAACGCCGGCGCGAGGACGACCCGCAGGCCGCGACCCTCGATGCCAGCGAGACGCTCTACTACGCCGAGCGCATCCGCACGGAGCAGTTCGATGTGGACGCGCAGCAGGTGCGTCGGTACTTCCACTTCGAACGCGTGCGGGCCGGGCTGCTCGAAGTCACCGGCCGGCTGCTCGGCCTCGAATACGTACCGGTGCCGGACGCGCCGACGTGGCATGACGACGTCAGCGTCTACGACGTCGTGCGCGAGGGCGAGCGACTCGGCCGCATCTACCTGGATCTGCACCCTCGCGCTGACAAGTACAAGCACGCGGCGCAGTTCGAACTCGTCTCGGGCATTGCGGGCCGGCAACTGGCCGAGGGCGTCCTCGCGTGCAACTTCCCGCGCGAGCTGATGGAGCACATGGAGGTGGTCACGCTCTTCCACGAGTTCGGCCATCTGGTGCACCACATCTTGGGCGGCGGCCAGCGCATCGCTCGGTTCTCCGGCGTCGCAACGGAGTGGGACTTCGTCGAAGCGCCGTCGCAGATGCTCGAAGAGTGGGCCTGGGACGCCGATGTGCTCCGCACGTTCGCCATCGATGCGAACGGCGATCCGATCCCAGCCGAGCTCGTGCAACGCATGCGCGCCGCCAAGGACTTCGGCAAGGGTTACGGGGCGCGCACGCAGATGTTCTACGCAGCGCTGTCGTACCAGCTGCACATGCACCGGCCTGATGACCTCACCGCGACAGTGCGCGACACGCAAGCCCGGTATGACCTGTTCGCCTACATCCCCGACACGCACTTCCACGCTTCGTTCGGGCACCTGGAGGCGTACACGTCGGCGTACTACACGTACATGTGGAGCCTCGTCATCGCCAAGGACATGTTCTCCGCGTTCGACCCATCCGATCTGTTCGACGCCACGGTCGCGACGCGCTACCGCGACGAGGTCCTCGCGCCTGGCGGCAGCGACGACGCCGCCGACCTCGTGGCGAACTTCCTGGGCCGGCCGTACTCGTTCGACGCGTTCGCGCAATGGCTCGCCAAGGCGCCCGTGATCGGTCGCTCCTAACACCTGGCCCGATGCGCGCGATCCGTACGATGCACGGGTGACCTCGTCCGTCCCTCGTCGCGAACTGCCGAGCCAGTACGCTCCCGCGGACATCGAGGGCCCGCTGTACGAGGGCTGGGTCGCGCGCGGCTACTTCACGGCCGACCCGGCGAGCGACAAGCCGCCGTTCAGCCTGGTGATCCCGCCGCCGAACGTCACGGGCAGCCTGCACCTCGGGCACGCTCTCGAGCAGTCGATGATGGACGCGATCACGCGCCGCGAGCGCATGCGCGGCAAGGACGTGCTGTGGCTGCCCGGCATGGACCACGCGAGCATCGCGGTGCAGAACCTGGTCGAGCGCTACCTCGCCGAGACCGAGGGCAAGGGCCGCTTCGACTACAGCCGCGAGGAGTTCGTCGCGAAGGCGTGGGAGTGGAAGGAACGCTACGGCGGCGAGATCCTCGGCCAGATGCGCCGG
>DATGFB010000268.1:0-3840 GCA_035309605.1 Jatrophihabitantaceae bacterium | reverse complement strand
CGAGGTGGGTGTGAGCCGGATTCCGTTCACCGAGATCGCCTCGGCGCCGTCGTGCCACAGCTCGTTGACCACGCTGCGCACGTCACGGTCGGTCAGGATATTCGTCTGCGCGATCGAGTTCGTGCCGCCGCGCCCCGGCGTCGCAGATGCGGTGGGCCTCGCCGGCTCGCGCAGATCGACCTCCAGGCCCGGGCCGGTGACGGCAACGAGCCCGGCCTCCAGCTGACTGCGGTCGAGGCCGTTGAGCGCGCCCGTCCCCCCGAGCGCCTGCGCACGTGCCGCATTGATCTGTGCGTCGAGCGTCTGCTGCTGCGCTGAGAGCGATGACACGACGTGCTGCGCGTTGCGCACCCGCGTGACCAGGCTGTCGTGCACCTTGGCCGTCTGCGGAGCACTGCGGTGCGTGTGCACGTAGGCCAGCACCAGCGTGAACCCGATCGCCGCGCACCCGATCGCGACCGCCGCGCGGTGCCATCGTCCGTTCGGCGCGGGTGCACCGCCGCGCCGCTCCGCTGCGGCCGCGTACCCCGGGTCGAGCGGGTTCGTCGCGAGGTCGATGAGCAGTTGCGTGGTGAACTGCGCGGGCTTGCCGGGTTGGGTCATCGGCGCGCGTCCCTGACCAGCTGCACTGCCTGGGCGAGATACACGGCCCCCGCGTACATGTAGAGGGCGGTGCCCCAGATCGTGAACGCCCACGCGGCCGGCCGCGCGATGTCGGCCACGGTGCCGTGCCGAATGCCGATCAGCAGCAACGGGAACGCGTACAACAGGCAGAACGTCGCCGCCTTGCCGAGGTAGTGCACCTCCGGCGGCGCGTAGCCGTAGCGGCGCGTCACCGCGAGTGCGCCGCCCAGGATGACGTCGCGTCCGACGATGACGACGGCGAGCCACACCGGGATCACGTGACGGAGCACCAGACCGACGAGCGTGGCCAGGATGTAGAGGCGATCGGCGAACGGGTCGAGCAACGCGCCGAAACGGCTGAGCTGATTGAGCCGGCGCGCGAGCACGCCGTCAGCCCAGTCGGTGAACCCTGACACGGCGATCACCGCGATCGCCCAGCCGTCCGCGTGCGGCCCGAGCAGCAGCCACAGGAACAGCGGCACACCGAGCAGCCGAAGGACACTCAGCGCGTTGGGGATCGTCCAAATGCGATCGGCCGCGTCAACGGTGTCCACGCGCCCATACTCCCAGCACTGCCGCGCGAAGCCGGACGAGCCGACGGGTTCTTGCGCCTCGTTGAGCCTTATCGGGCCTCGTCGGGCCTCATCGGTCGGGACGGCGGGATTTGAACCCACGACCCCCTGACCCCCAGTCAGGTGCGCTACCAAACTGCGCCACGTCCCGGTCATGCGAATGACCGGCCGTAACCCTATCTCAATCGGTCAGCGCGACTTGGCGCCGCGACGCTCGCGGACCCGCACCGAGATCTCGATCGGCGTGCCTGTGAAGTCGAAGTCTTCGCGCAGCCGACGTTCGACGAAACGCCGGTAGCCGGCTTCGAGGAAGCCGGTGGTGAACAGCACGAACCGCGGCGGGCGCGTGTCGGCCTGAGTCGCGAACAGCACCCGCGGCGCGCGGCCGCCGCGGGGTGGCGGTGGTGTCGCGGCGACGACGTCGCTGAGCCATGCGTTGAGTTGCGCCGTGGTGATGCGCCGGTCCCACGACGCGAGTGCAACGCGCAGTTGTGCAGCAAGCTTCTCGACCGCACGTCCGGTCCGCGCCGAGACGTTCGCCCGCGGCGCCCACGCCACCCGCGCGAGGTCGCGCCCGATCTCGCGCTCGAGTTTTTCGCGCCGGTCCTCGTCGAGCAGGTCCCACTTGTTGAAGGCGAGGACGAGGGCACGTCCCGCTTCGACCACCTCGCCGATCACGCGCTGGTCCTGCTCGCTCAACGGCTCGGACGCATCGAGCAGCACGATCGCAACCTCGGCGGCTTCGATTGCCGCTGCCGTGCGCAGGCTCGCGTAGTACTCCATGCCGCTTGCTTGCTTGACCCGCCGGCGCAGGCCCGCAGTGTCGACCAGGCGCCACGTCTCGCCGTCGAGTACGACGAGGCTGTCGACGGGGTCGATGGTGGTGCCGGCGACCGCGTCGACGACTGAGCGTTCCTCGCCGGTGAGCTTGTTCAGCAGGCTGGACTTGCCCACATTCGGCCGGCCGACGAGCGCGACGCGCCGCGGGCCGCCTTCGATGTCGCGATCCGGCGGCGCATCGGGCAGCGCGGCAAGCACGGCGTCGAGCAGGTCACCGCTCCCCCGTCCGTGCAGCCCGCTGACGGGATAGGGCTGACCGAGCCCGAGCGACCACAACCCCGCCGCGTCCGGCTCGCCGCGTTCGTCGTCGACCTTGGTGACGGCGAGAAGCACCGGACGCTTCGAGCGGCGCAGCGTGCGCGCGACGGTGAGATCGGTCTCGGTTGCTCCGGTCTGCCCGTCGATCACGAACAGCACGAGGTCGGCCGTCTCGACGGCGCGCTCGGCTTGCGCGGACACCATCGCCTGCATCCCTCGCGCGTCGGGTTCCCAGCCGCCGGTGTCGACGAGGGTGAACCGCCGTCCGCCCCAGATCGCGTCGTACGCGATGCGGTCGCGCGTCACGCCGGGCACGTCCTGCACGACCGCCTCGCGCCGGCCGAGGATGCGGTTCACCAACGTCGACTTGCCGACGTTGGGACGCCCGACGACGGCGACGACGGGGGCGATCGAGTCTTCGTCGCCGGTCATCTCATGCATCTGACTGCACGGCGGTCGTCATCGCCACGAGTTCGTCGACCACGGCATCGACGTCCAGGCCCGTCGTGTCGAGTTCGACCGCATCCTCCGCGCGACGCAACGGACTGGCCGCACGCGAACTGTCGAGGCGGTCGCGGCGGTCGATGTCGGCCGCGACGGCGGCAAGATCGACGTCGGCACCGAGCTCGCCGGCCCGGCGTGCCGCACGCACCTGCGCGCTGGCGGTGAGATACACCTTCGGTCGCGCCTGCGGCCACACCACCGAGCCGATGTCGCGCCCTTCGACCACGATTGCGCCGCCGTCGATCAACCCGCGCTGCATCGCCACCATCACGGCCCGCACCGCAGGCACCGCCGACACCGCGCTCACCGCGCCGGTCACGTCGCTCGCCCGGATCTCGGCGCTGACGTCGGCGCCGTCGATACGTACGAACGGGTGCGCCGGGTCGACGCCGATCTCGAGATCGAGCGCGCGGGTGACGGCGGCGATGCGGTCGGGCCGGTCGAGTGGCACACCCGCGCGCAGCACGGCAAGCGTCGCCGCGCGGTACATCGCTCCGGTGTCGAGGTAGCGCGCGCCGAGACGTGCGGCCAGCCGCCTGGCGACCGTCGACTTGCCGGTGCCGGACGGCCCGTCCAATGCCACGACACCAGCGAACACCGACACAGGATACGGAAGGCGGCTACTGCGGCAGGTCGCGGCGCAGCGCCGCGGCACCGCGCAGGTAGACATGATGGATTTCGGCGCGCCCGCGTGCCGACTCGACGTGGGCAAGCAGCCGCAGCACGCGCGGCATCGAACCCGGGACCGCGATCTCGGTCGTGCACAACAGCGGTACGTCGTGAAACCCCATCAACCGAGCCGCATAGGCGGGAAACTCCGCCGTGAGGTCAGGGGTCGCCGTGAACACGATGCTGATCAAGTCGTCGTCGACGACGTCGTTGCGGCGCATCACCTCGCGCACGAGTTCGGAGGTTCCTTCGAGGATGAGGTCTCGATCGTTCGCGTCGATCTGGATCGCGCCGCGGATAGCTCGCACTGCCACGACAGCCGAACCTACCCGCCGACGGATGCGTACAGCTCGGCGAGTTCGTCCGCGGTGAG
>DATGFB010000267.1:0-3772 GCA_035309605.1 Jatrophihabitantaceae bacterium | reverse complement strand
ACCCGTGCCGAAGTCGTGCTTCATCAGGAACGTCATCGGGCTTTGGCAGGCCCGCTGGCAGATCTGCTTCCACTTCGTGAACTGATAGGCGCCCGCGACGATCAGCACGATGCCGCTCGTCGGCGCGATCCAGCCGGAGTTGTTCGAGGCATGACGGAATGCAAGCAACACGACAAGGGGAACGACTCCGGCCACGGTCCAGACGACGAGGTACCCGGCGCCGAAGAAGACGGTCGGGAGCAGCGTCGCATTTCGGCGGCGCATCACCATCCGATGCAGCAGGACGATCGGCGCGACCGTCGGGAACATCATCGCGACCATCATCGTCGACCACATGAGCATGAACACGGGCACGCTCATGTCGAAGCCCATCATCGCCGTTCCGACCGAGCTCAAGCCCTGCACCATGTCGGTCATGCCGCCGGATCGCCGCACGGTCGACCACCAGGCGAGGCCGGAGAGCACCAACAGGATCCCCGACGTCGCCAGCGTGGCGCGCAACTCCAACGCTCGGTATGCCGAGCGCGGCCGATCGCGAGCTGCCGTCGTCACCTCGGCAGAGCTCCTCTGGTCAGGTCGATGTCTAGAAGCGGCCGGCGCCTGCGGCAGGCTCCAAGCGGTTCTCGCTGGACCACTCGACGTCGGAGAGGTAGGAGTTGTTGCCCGGGTGATCGAGCGTCACGCCATCGGCGTCGATGTGCAACGTGGACGTCGTGCCGATCAACCCGTCCTGGAAGATGAAGCCGTCCTTGAGCACCATGTGCGGCTCGTGCTTGTCGCCCGTGACCGGGTTGCGGAACGTCTCCCACTTCACGTGGAACTTGTCGCCGACCGTGATCTCGGGCTCGCCGTCGTTGTCGGAGATGGTGACCGTCTCGAAGAACGGCCCGTGGATCTCGCTGATCGTGGCAGCCAGGATCTCCCACGGCAGGCCCGGGTCCTGGGCCGTCAGGATCGGCACGAGCGCTTCGCGTTGCGCTTCGGTGCCGTCGATGAAGACGAGCAGCGTGCCGTTGCCCTCGTGGATCGCGCCCGGCCACTTCACCGCCGAGGCCACCTTGGCGCCGGCGAGATCGACGCCGTCGCGGTCGCCCTCGGTGACCGCGAACGTGACCACACCTTCGCAGTTGCCGTGCGTCGGGAAGCCACTCATGTTGCACGGACACCCGAGCGCGCAGTTGCACGCCTCGTAGTACTTGGCCTTGATTCGCCATGCCATGACAGGCCCCTTCCGCCGCGAATCCGGATGAACCGGAAGGTAATCCGATGGTTTGAGGCCCACAAGAGTCCGCTGGGTACTTGCTGTGACGTCTGGGACGGCCGTGCACGGACGCCCGAATTCCGCAGCTTCCTCAGCCCGTCGTCGTCACGGCTGGTCACGAGCGGCCCATGCCGACCAGCGCGCCGGGCGCAGCACGATGACCGGGCCCGCAGGCGCTTCGTCGAGGTACTGCGGGTACTTCGCGACCAGCGGCTGCACGAGGGTGGTGCGCCGCGGTTCGTCCTCGACGACCTCCGCCGACCCGTCGAGGCGCACCCACCACAGCTGTGACCAGTCGTCGTCGTCGTACTTGTCGACCAGCAGGCTGAACGCCGGGTCCGCGCGCAGATTGCGCAAGCGTTGCAGGTCGGTCGTGCTCTTGGGTTTGGCATCGACCGCAGTCACCAGCACGTCATCGGCGAGTGCGAACGTGATGACGACGAGGTGCGGGACGCAGTCCGCCCGCACGGTCGCGAGCCGGCCGACACGGCTGTTCGCAACCCGGTCGCGGTCGATGCCGTCCGGCGCGCCGGCGCCGGTGCGGGTGGTAGGCATGACCTCAGTGTCCGCGCAAGCAAGCGGTTGGAGGGGATCGCGTGATGGCCGAGACGATCGCAGCGACACGGGCTGGTGCGGACGTGCTGACACCGCTCGGCCCCGAATCGCTCACCTGGCGCTACTTCGGCTTGATGGCCGGATTCGCGTATGGCGCCGTGCCGCAGTTGCTGCAGCTGATGCATCCGCTGCTCGGGCACGCGGTCGAGGAACACTCCAACGTCAAGGACGATCCGTTCGACCGGCTGATCAGGTCGATGGGGCCGATCTACGGCGTCATCTACGACGGGCCTGAGGCTGCGACGACCGCCGTCGCCGTGCGGCGGTTCCACGAACAGATCACCGGCGATCTGCCCGACGGCGAGCGGTACAGCGCGCTCAACCCCGAGGTGTTCCATTGGGCGCACGCCACTTTCGTGCACGCGCTCATCTACGGCAGTTCGACCGTGCTCGGCCCGTTCAGTCGTGCCGAACAGGAACGGCTCTACGCCGAATCGCGGCAGTGGTACCGCCTGTACGGCATGACGATGCGCACCGTTCCCGAGACGCTCGACGAATTCGACGCCTGCTGGGATCAGTACGTCCATGACGTCCTCGAACACACGGCTGCGGCGCACTGGTTGCTCGCGACGTTTCGCGCGCCGCCGGCGCCGCCGGGGTTCGGCCCGGTGCGGCGGCAACTGTGGCGACTCGTGCGCAGGCCGCTCGGGTACGCCGCGGTGGTGTACGCGTCGGGTCTGCTACCCCCGCCCGCACGCGAGCGCCTCGGCCTGCCTTGGAGTCGCGCGCGATACGTGCAGTACGACGTCATCCGGCGCCTGGTGCGCACATCGGTACGCGTCACGCCGATCCGCTACCGCTATCACCCACGTCCACTCGCCGGCTGGCGGCGCGAAGCGGGGCTGCGCGGCGTCTCGGTTCGCTCGCTGGTCAATGCGTCCGGTGGGCGGCGCCGAACCGTCGGCGCTCAGTAGATGTCGCGCACGCGCACGATGCCGGTGCGCGTCGGCACGTACGCGACCCCGTTGCGTAGATAGATCGCGGCGTAGAAGCCGCGCCGCGCGGCGACCTCAGGCGCGAAGCGCCGCAAGTAGTTCGTCGTGCAGCAGTCCGTTGGACGCTGCCGCATTGCCGCCCAGCACCCCGTCGACGCCGGCGATGTTCGTGAAGCGCCCGCCCGCTTCGACCACGATCGGCGCGAGTGCGGCCATGTCCCACACCGACAGTTCCGGCTCGGCGGCGAGATCGACCGCGCCTTCGGCGAGCAACATGTACGACCAGAAGTCGCCGTACGCCCGGCTGCGCCACACCCGATCGGTCAGCGCGAGGAGCGCATCGCGCAGGCCGCGTGCTCCCCAGCCGGACAGCGACGCGTACGACAGGCTCGCGTCCTCGATACGCCCCACCTGCGACACGGCGATGCGCCGCGGCTCGGTTCCTTCGCGCACCCACGCGCCGCCGCTGCGGGCGGCCCACCAGCGCCGGCCCAGGGCAGGTGCGGACACGACACCGACGACCGCATCGTCGCCGTCGAGCAACGCGATGAGCGTGGCCCACACCGGCACGCCGCGCACGAAGTTCTTCGTCCCGTCGATCGGGTCGAGCACCCAGCGCCGACGGCCCGTTCCGCTGACGCCCGTCTCCTCGCCCCAGAACGCGTCGTCCGGACGATGCAGCGCGAGTTGGTCGCGGAGGAGATCCTCGACCGCGCGGTCTGCGTCGCTGACCGGCGTCAGGTCCGGTTTCGCCTCGACGACCAGATCGGCCGCGCGGTAACGCGCGACGGTGATCGCGTCGGCAGCGTCGGCGAGCGACTGCGCGAGCGCGAGGTCGTCGGCGTAATCGGACGGCACCCCAGGAGGTTACCGGCGGCTAGGCTCGCGGATCGTGGGGATCGCGAGGGCGCTGGCGGCGCGCGGGCAGGTGCCGCCGTTCTACGTCATGCGCGTGATCGAG
>DATGFB010000266.1:0-2857 GCA_035309605.1 Jatrophihabitantaceae bacterium | reverse complement strand
GGCGGTTACGTCCCTGCGTCCCGAGCCGTCCTTGTGCACCACCGAGAGCGTCCATGCCCCCGGTCCCGCGTAGAACCGGAAGTCGCCGGTCGCAGACGTCACGACCTCGGCGGTGAACTCACCCGTCGAATCGAGCAGCCGCACGTACGCCGACGGCACGGGCGCGTCGCCCGCCGTGACGACGCCGTAGATGACCGTTTCCTTCGATGCGTCGACTCCGGCGGGGAGGTTCGGCGACTGTGCTGGTGCACCACACATGACTAAACGTCCTTCTCGATCGGGACGCCGACGAGCGAGCCGTACTCGGTCCACGAGCCGTCGTAGTTCTTCACGTGCGGGTAGCCGAGCAACTCGTGCAACGCGAACCACGTGTGGCTCGATCGCTCACCGATGCGGCAGTACGCGATGGTGTCCTTCGCGTCGTCGAGGCCGGCCTCGTCGACGTAGAGCGCACGCAGGTCGTCGTCGGACTTGAACGTGCCGTCCTCGTTGGCCGCCTTGCTCCACGGCACGTTGAGCGCGGTCGGGATGTGCCCACCGCGCTGCGACTGCTCCTGCGGCAAATGCGCAGGCGCGAGCAGCTTGCCGGAGAACTCGTCGGGCGAACGCACGTCGATGAGGTTCTTCTGCCCGATCGCGGCAAGGACCTCGTCGCGGAACGCGCGAATCGACGCGTCCTGCTCCTTGGCCTTGTAGTTCGTCGACGGCCGCGACACCGAGTCCTTGGACAGCTCGCGACCGTCGAGCTCCCACTTCTTGCGCCCGCCGTCGAGCAGCTTCACGTTCTCGTGGCCGTACAACTTGAAGTACCAGTACGCGTACGCGGCGAACCAGTTGTTGTTACCGCCGTACAGGACGACCTCGTCCTCGTTCGCGATGCCCTTTGCGGACAGCAGTGCCTCGAACTGCTCCCTGCTGACGAAGTCGCGACGGACCTGGTCTTGCAGTTCGGTCTTCCAGTCGAGCTTCACGGCGCCTTCGATGTGGCCACCGTCATAGGCGGACGTGTCTTCGTCGACCTCGACGAACACGACGCCCGGCGTCTTCAAGTTCTCCTCGGCCCAGTCGGCCGAGACGAGCACGTCTGCGCGGCTCATGTGGGTAACTCCTCGAATGCAGTTGGGGATGCCGGATGGTGCCGTTCGCGCGGAACGGTCGTCGAAGAGGTGCGGCCGTGATGTACGGCAGGCCGGACCGGCGGGAGCTGTCGCTACCCGATCAGGACATGCAACACAGGCAGCTGCCCACACGGCACAGGTCGACCGTGCGGCGAGAGGTGAGCGGGGTGCTCACAGCGCAGAGCGCGATGCCCATGCCCGAAAGCCTAGCCCAGCGCGCAACGCCCGATCACGACGCCGAGAACACCACCGAGTCAGCGGACGCGGTCACGACCAGGCCGGCGAGAGAGGGCGTCAGGTCGTCGAGATGCAAGCCGTACGGCAGCGACGGGATCGGGATCGGCACGCTGAGCGTCGGCAGCAGCTGTCGCATGATCAACGACGGCACGCTGATGCCTGCGACAGCGACCCGCCGAATGCGCAGCCACACGGTGTCGCCGTCCATGACCCGCAACACGGCCTCACCGCTTACGCGCGCGAGTTGGCTGATACCCGGTACGGGCACCGCCGCCGACGCCATGAGCCGTCCGTTCTCGAACGTCAGCGTCAGCCCCGGAATGCGGCTCACTCGCGCGAGCTCGCCGTACGGAAGCACGATGCGTCCCGTGATTCGCTGGCAAGCCAGCTGCGAGGTGCGTCCGCCGAGCAGCTCGCCCAACGGCAACAGCACGTTGTGCAGGTGCGCGTCGAGGGTCGCGCCGGACATCTCGCCGACCTGCAGTCCGCCGCCGGACACTTCCACGTCGCTGTAGCGACCGCGCAGTGCCTGCGTCAGGAACGGTGTGCCGTGCACCCGAACACTCGCCGGGTGCCCGAACGGCTCGGACACGAACTCCGATGCCTTGCGCTCGGCCAGTCCGGCGCCGACGCGATCGGCCAACGCCGCCGCGAGGGCCAGCGCGACGAGCACGAGGACGACGACCACCACGATGGTCACACTGCGCTCCGCACCACGTCGTCGTGCATCGTCTGGGTCTCAGGCGCGGATAGCGAGGCAGAGCAGGAATGCAACAGGCGAAAGCAGCGCGATCGGCACGACGGCGGCAAGCACCGGACGCAACCGCCGCGCGAACGCGCCCGTGGGCACCGGCGTCGAACTTTCGACGAACGCCGCGGCGATCGCGAAGAACGCGGCGAGGGTGCCGACGGCCGCGCCGACGAACGCGCCGCGGCCGTTGACGAAGCCGCTGTTCGCGTGCAACGCGAGATGTCCGATCGATCCACCGACACCCGCGGACGTGATGACGGCGAGCAGCCCGCGCGGCACAGCAGGGTCGAACCGGGGCGCGGGCATCACGAGGTCGACGAGATACCCGACGACGAGCGCGCCGGCCGCCGACGCGGCGACTGCTGCGACGACCTTGCCGCCGACACTCGGCGAGATGAACTCGTGCCGCAGCTGGATCAACGCAGGCAACGCGACAACGGCGATCACGCCGAAGGCGATCGCGCCGAGCGAGTCGGTGACGCGCACGCGTGCCGCCGCTCGCGCGAGTTGGTGCACGAACATGACCGGTATCGCCAGCGCGAACACCGCGAGCAGCGTGCCGAGCTTGCCGTGCGGCCAGACCGACACCGTCACGTCGGCCCCGGCGGCCGCCATCGCCAAGATCAAGAACGCGCCGTTCCGGCCCGGCAGCGACGTCGCGAGGATCCACGACACGGCAACGACGGCCTGAGTGATCGCGACTGCGACGAGCAGAGCGACTCCGCCGCCACGGGCCGCCGCCGCGATGCCG
>DATGFB010000265.1:0-3740 GCA_035309605.1 Jatrophihabitantaceae bacterium | reverse complement strand
TTCGAATAGTTGTCCAGGCCCACGACGGTGTAGCCGCGACGGAGCAGCTCCTCGACGACGTAGCCGCCGATGAATCCGGCCGAGCCCGTGACGAGGATCTTGAGGCCGTTGGTCTCGTCGCTCACGCGGCGACTCCTTCCGATTCCTTGTTGTCCTGCGCGACGACGAGTGACGATGCGCTGCGCAGTTGTTCGAGCGTCAGCCGCGGGCCGAACGCGAACGCGTACCAGCGCAGGTACACCGGAATCGACGCGCGCAGCTTGAAGTTCGACTCGCCCGCGGTGCGGTCAAGCCAAATGGTAGGCAGGTCGGCAACGGGCCGGCGCAGGCGGCGTGCCTTGGCGGTCAACTCCAGGCCGATCTCGAAGCCAAAGCGACTGTCGATGCCGACGTCACGCACGAACTGCGTCGAGTACGCCTTGAAGCTGTTCGTGGCGTCACGGGTACCCACGCGCGCGAAGGTGTGGAGCGTGCGGCCGGCCATTCGAGACAGCAGGCCCTTGAGCATCGGACCGCCGACCTGCTGGCCGCCGGGGGAATAGCGCGAGGCGGCTGCGACGACGACACCTCGGTCGACGAGTTGGGCCAGCGTGTCGATCTGGCGCGGGTCGTCCGAGCCGTCGGCCATCGTCACGACGACGATCGGCATCTTGGCCGCGTCGATGCCGTAGCGGATCGCTTGCGCCGGCCCGCGGCCGTAGGTGTTGACGAGGGACTGCAGCCGCGGATCCTTCTCCGCATAGCGTTGCAACACCGGGATGGTCGTATCGCCGGGCGTATCGACCACGACGAGAATCTCGCACTCCGACTCGACCGCATCGAAGATTCGGTCGAGGACGGCGACGATGTTCTCGCCCTCGTTGTAGGCGGGAATCACGATGCTGACCTGAACGGTCATATGCGCGTGCCCTTGCCGAGCAGGTTCCATATGTCTACGACGGGTTTGTCGGTCTGCAGCGTTGCATATTCGCGGTGCGGAGCCGCGATGATCAGCAGGTCCGACTTGTCGATCACGGCTGACAGCGGCTCGAGCGCGTCGTCCTCGGTGACGAACGGGTCGGTCGTCATGACGTTGCGTGCGCGGAACTGCAGGATGCGCTTGAGCTTGTACGCGAGGCTCGAACGGATGTCGTCGCTCTCGGCTTTGAACGCCGTGCCGAGAATGCCGACCGTCAGATTCTCCAGGTCGTACTTCTTCTCGAGGTGCGACACGATGTAGAGCGGCAGGCCTTCGTTGACCAGCATCGCCGAATGACCGAGCACGAACGCGTTATCGGTGAACGCCGCGAGTTGCATGGTGTCTTTGAACAGGCATGGGCCGGCGGCGAATCCGGCGCCGGGCATGTCCGCGGCGCGCGGATAGTCCTCGGCAAGTGCCCTGCGGATGCGATCGAAATCGAGCCCGTGGTCGTTGGCCATCTCGAAGAACTGATTCGCGGCGGCGAACTTGATGTAACGCCACGCATTCGTGAACAGTTTCGCGAGCTCTGCCTCTTCGGGTTCGAGCTCGACGATCGAGTCGGTGAGGTGGCCGAACAACTTCGCCGCGCGCGCCCGGATCTCGGGCGTGCGTGCGGCAACGATCTGCGGCAGCGAGAACAGCTCCTCCATCGCCTTGCCCTCGGCGATGCGCTCGGGGCAGAACGCGACGTCGATCTTCAGCCCGCGTCGCTCGAGGAGCTGCTCGACGCTGCGCGTGACACCCGGATACACCGTTGAACGCAGCACGAGCAGCTGGCCGTCGCGAAGGACGGGCAGGATCTCGTCGAGTGCGCGGGGCACTGCGCGGGGGTCGGGGTTGAGGTGCTGGTCGACGGGCGTGCCGATCACGACGAGCACGACGTCAGCCTGCCCGACCGCTGCCGTGTCGCTGGTGGCGAAGAAGCGTCCCGCATCCAGGCCACGGCGCAGCACCTCGGTCGCGCCGTCCTCACGGAAGGGCAGCTCGCCACCGTTGACATGCTCGACGGCGTCGCTGTTGATGTCGTACGCGACACTGCGCAATCCGCGGTCGGCGAACGCGATCGCCAGGGGCAAGCCGACGTGGCCACACCCCCCGACGACCGTCACATCGATGGAACCGTTGCTGATGTCTCCGGCCATACTCCCAGGTCCTAGGCGTCGGCTTCGGGGGTCATTTTGCGGACTATAGAGGACCTGTGCGGCGGTTATGTGCCGCCGCTCAGCGATGGCTCGGCATAACCGTCGCACATCGTTTGTGCTGCGTTGTACTCACCGCCGGCTCACGCCGGTCGACGCGGCGCATGGCGCACACCGATCAGAGCCAGCCTCGCTCGTCGGCCACCTGGACGGCCTCCACCCGATTGCGCACGCCGGTCTTCGCGATCGCAGCAGACAGGTAATTGCGCACCGTGCCTTCGGACAGGAACAGCCGAGTCGCGATGTCGGCCACGGTGGCACCGCCGCGCGACGCCACCAGGACATCGCGCTCCCGTCCCGTCAACGGGGACGGGCCGCCTGCCAGAGTCGCGGCCGCCAACGCGGGGTCGACGACCCGCTCGCCGCGGGCCACCCGCCGCACCGCGTCGGCCAGCTGCTCCGCGGGCGCGTCCTTGACCACGAAGCCGAGCGCGCCCGACTCCATCGCGCGGCGCAGGTATCCGGGCCGGCCGAACGTGGTCAGGATTAGCACTCGGCACGACGGCACTTCGTGCGCGAGCGCAGCGGCTGCCGCCAGGCCGTCGATGCCGGGCATCTCGATGTCGAGCAGCGCGACGTCGGGCTGCGCTCGCCGTGCGGCTACCACGACCTCGTCGCCGCGGCCGACCTGCGCGACGACATCGAAGTCGTCCTCCAGATCGAGCAGCGCGGCGAGCGCGGTACGGACGAGCGTCTGGTCGTCTGCGAGCAGCAGCCGGATCACCGAACCGCCTCGTTCGCACACCTGTCCGCGGAGTCCGCGCGCGCAGGTGGCAGCTGTGCGCGCAGCCGCCAGCCGCGCAGCGACGGCTGCACCTCCAGCGATCCTCCGACGGCACCGAGCCGTTCGCGCAACCCGGACAACCCGTTACCCGCGCCGGGTTGCCCGCCGCGGCCGTCGTCCACGATCTCGATCCAGCGCGGCCCGACGGTCACGATGCACCGCGTCGCGCGCGAGTGACGGACGACGTTCGTGATGCCTTCGCGAACGACCCAGCCGAACTGCACCGCGGCGTCGGCGTCGACCGCATCGACCGCGCCGGGCAGCTCGGCCTGGATTCCGGCGGCGCGCAACACCTCTCGCGCGCTCGCCAGCTCGCCGGCCAGCGTCACGTCGCGATAGCCGGCCACGGCCGTGCGCACTTCACCGAGCGTGCGCCGGCCGAGCGACTCGACCTCGACGATCTCGACTGCCGCCCGATCGACGTCACCGCGTTCGGCCAGCCGGCGGGCGAGTCCCGCTTTGACGGTGATGGTGGTCAGGGAATGGCCGAGCAGGTCGTGCAAGTCGCGCGCGATGCGGCTGCGCTCGTTCTCGGCCGCGAGCCGGGCCACTTCGGCGCGCGCCGCCGCGAGCGCGAGGTTCGAGCGGATGATGCCGAAGAACCCCCACATCGCGACTGCGACGAGCACCACGGCAAGTGCGTTGCTACCGTCCAGGCCCTCGCTGCCGGAGCCGGTGATCTTCGAGCCGAACAGCGACACCAGCGCGAGTGCTACCACGCCGGGCGCGGCGTAGCGTCCGAACGAGATGACGGTCAGCACCGACACGTAGACGCAGAACACGAATGCCGAGTTGC
>DATGFB010000264.1:0-5186 GCA_035309605.1 Jatrophihabitantaceae bacterium | reverse complement strand
CGCCGGCCACGCACCGGGCCAGTTCGACGCCGGCGTCGTCTTCGGCGAGCGAGGGCAAGCAGCCACTCGTCGTGTTGAACAACTCGACGATCCAGGGGCTCGCGGAGCAGGCACGCGGCACCTTCATCGCCGGCGGGTGGCAGGTGACGAGCGTCGGCAACCTGCGCAACGACATCATCTCGACCTGCGCCTACTACGACCCGGCGGTGTCCGGCGCGCAGCAGGCCGCCGAGGCGTTGATGGGGCAGTTTCCGGCGATCAAGCGCACCGCGCCGAAGTTCGACGGCCTGCCGCCCGGGCCGATCGTGGTCGTGCTCACGTCCGACTACGCCTCGGGCTGATCGGCCGCGCGTCGCTGTGCGAAGATGTAGCCACAACTGAATAACTCATCCAGAGGGGCAGAGGGACCGGCCCGTTGAAGCCCCGGCAACCACGCGCGATGACTCGTAACAGAGGCCTCCGTACGCAGGTGCCAACTCCGGCCTGGACACGTCGTCCGGGGAAGATGAGGGAAGGGCCTCGATTTTCATGACTGTCGTCCTCGACCGGCACACCGTGCCGTCGCCCGCGTCCGCGCTCGTCTGTCGAAACTGCGGCGCGCAGTACCCACTCGGTCCGCAGCACGCGTGCTTCGAATGCTTCGGCCCGCTCGAGATCGGCTATGACGCCGCCGCGCTCGCGCGCGTCACGCACGACGAGATCGCGGCCGGCCCGCATTCGCTGTGGCGTTACGCCGGGCTGTTGCCCGTCGGGCAGAACGCCGCGACGCGCGTCGACTCGGGCACCGGCATGACGCCCCTGATCCGTGCGGACCGGCTCGCTGACGAACTCGGCTTCACCGCACCGGTGTGGGTCAAGGACGACTCCGCGAACCCGACGCACTCGTTCAAGGACCGCGTCGTGTCGGTCGCGATCACCGCGGCGCGCGAGCTCGGCTTCGAACGGATCGCGTGCGCGTCGACGGGCAACCTCGCCAACTCGGTCGCGGCGCACGCGGCGCGCATCGGCATGCCGTCCATCGTGTTCATCCCGTCCGACCTCGAGCCGGCGAAAGTCGTGCAGACCGCGATCTACGGCGGCACGCTGGTCGGTATCGAAGGCAGCTACGACGACGTCAACCGGCTGTGCTCGGAGCTCGCCGAGACCGACGAGTTCGAGAACACCGGCTTCGTGAACGTGAACGTGCGTCCGTACTACGCCGAAGGGTCGAAGACGCTCGGCTTCGAGGTCGCCGAGCAGCTCGGCTGGCGGCTGCCCCGCCAGATCGTCGCGCCGATGGCGTCGGGCTCGTTGCTGACGAAGGTGCACAAGGCGTTCAAGGAACTCGTGACGGCAGGCCTGGTGCCGGCATCGTCGTGGACGGTGTTCGGTGCGCAGTCCGCCGGGTGTGCGCCGATCGCGACCGCCTTCGCCAACGGGTGGGACGTCGTGCAGCCGGTGAAGCCGACCGGCATCGCGAAGTCGCTCAACATCGGCAACCCGGCTGACGGGCCGTACGCGATCGACGTCGTCCGCTCGACCGGCGGGTCGATGGCGGCCGTCTCCGACGACGAGATCCGCGAGGGTATCCGGCTGCTCGCGCGTACGACGGGCGTCTTCGCCGAGACGGCGGGCGGTGTGACGGTGGCGGTGTTGAAGAAGCTCGTCGAGTCGGGCGCGATCGACACGTCCGTCGAGACCGCCGTCTACAACACCGGTGACGGACTCAAGACGATCGACGCCGTCGAGCAGGGCGCCGCCCCGACGGCCGTCATCCCGCCCACCCTCAAAGGCATGCGCGAAGCCGGCCTGCTCTAACTCAGCCGACGAAGCCCGCTGTGCACGATATGGGCGAAAAAGTGGTTCACAGCCGGGTTCGTTAGGTTCGGGACGTGCCCAAACAGGTGGCCGCGGCGGCCGCAGCACTGCTCGCCGCCGCGGCGTTCGTCTCGTTCCAGACCGCGTCACCGCAGGCCGCACAGGCCGCGGTGACGCACTCGTCCACCGGGATGTACCAGGCGCTGGCGCCGGCGCGAATCCTCAACACGACGCTCGGTGCGCACGCAACCGTCGGCCTGCACGTACTCGGCACTGGCGGGATTCCCACGTCGAACGTGTCCGCGGTGGCGATCGCGTTCCAGGCGTACAACTCGGCCGCCGCCGGTTACATCACCGCGTGGCCGAGTGGCACCCGGCCCGGAGTCTCCAACCTCACGTTCGCGGCAGGGCAGCACATCACGAACCTCGCCGTCGTGCCGGTCAGCACCAGCGGCGGCATCGAGCTCTACAACGGCTCGAGCGGCGGCGTGCAGTTGCTCGGCGACGTGGCCGGCTACTTCTCCGGCGGCGCACCGGTCAACCCCGGGGGATTCGCGCCGCTCGGCCCCCAGCGCATCCTCGCGGGTACCACCGTCGGCGCGCACGCCACGCTGTCGCTCGCGGTGGCCGGAGCTGGCGGCGTGCCCGCGTCGGGTGCGTCCGCCGTCGTGATCAACGTGATGGCGTATCGGCCCGCGGCCAGTGGATACGTCGTGGCATATCCGGACGGGCAGTCGCGGCCTCAGGCATCGAGCGTCACCTTCGTCGCAGGACAGTCGATCGCGAACCTCGTCGTGGCGCCGCTCGGCGCGGACGGGAAGATCCAGCTCTATAACGGCTCGAACGGAGTCGTGCAGATGTACGCAGACGTCGCCGGCTACTTCATCGACGGCGCGCCGATCGATGGGGGCGCGCTCGGCGCACTCAGTCCGCAGCGCATCCTCAACACGACAACCGGCCTAGGCCAAGGCGGTCACGCCGCCGCGGTGCCGGCGCGCGGCATCATCACGCTGCAGGTCACCGGCACGGGCGGTGTACCGACGTCCGCGGTCGCTGCCGCCGTGGTCAACCTGCTCGCCTACCAACCCGGTGCGTCCGGATACATCACTGTGTGGCCGGGCGGCACACGTCCCGGCGTCTCGAGTCTCACCTTCCAGGCGGGACAGCAGATGTCGAACCTCATGCTCGCCCGGCTGAGCAGCACGGGCTCGGTCAGCCTGTACAACGGATCGAACGCGACGGTGCAACTGTTCGCCGATGTCTTCGGTTACGTCTTGTCGGGCGACACGAGCGTGCCGAACGGAACGGTCAGCCATTACGTCAACAGCCTGGCCGCGTTGTCGGCCACGTCCGGGTGCAACGATGCCAAGACCGGGCCGGGCCTGGTGCTGCTCCAGATCGGTGCGCAGACCATCACCGCGCCGCGAAGCATGACCGATCCAGGCGTGGCCCTCGTGTTCAGCGATCCCGTGTCGCGACCGAGTTACGCGCAACTTGTCACGGCGATCAACACCTACATCGGTGGGTTTACCGGGGCCGGTTGTCAGGTGGGCGGAGTCACGACGACCATCGCGATCGGGACGAACAACGACGGCGCGTTCAGCCCGGCTACGTACACACCGCAACAACGCGGTGCTGACTGGGCCAACGACGTCGTCGATGCGGTCGCGTCGCACGCCGGCATCACGATCGCGGGCGCGAACGACATCGAGGCGGGGTTCGCGAGTTCGGAGTCGCAAGCCGAGACATGGGTGACGAACTTCCTGTCGAACACCACGGCGAAGCTCGTCTACAACGGCGCGGCGGAGAACTGCCCGACGATCTTCAACTCGGCCGGTGACTGCGGACCGGTGCTCGACGACAACGGCGTCACCAAGACGTGGACGCGCGCCAACTACGTCGCGCTCACCTACGGTCTCGGACCGGGACGGATTCAAGTACTGCCGCAGGTCTACTACGACGGCCAGGCGATGCAGTGGACGAACATCGACATCACGAGCGACAAGCGCCTGAGCTTCGCCGGCTCGCTCACCCAGGCCGGTGACACCAACTGTCAACCCGGCTGCGGCTACTCGCCGGAACAGGGCTGGGCGTCGTTGCGCAACGCGTTGGCGGCAATCGGCGCGATGCCCGGCAACGTTGCCACGGACCTGCGCATCGGCTGACGGCGAGCGGTCGTTTGGGCGGTGCAAAGGCGAATTGCCACGGATTATGTGGCCAGAAGCTGGTCCGGTCGAACAAATCTAGAAATCAATGCCGGTTTTCTGTAGCGTCCGCCACTGGTCGTAGTGATCGGGCGTTTCGACAGCTGGTACCACGATGAACAGTCGGCGACCCCGCTGAGATCGTGAACTTGCATGAACCGGAGCCAAGGAACGAAGACCGCAGCCCGCATGAGGTGTGCGGGCTGGACAGGCCCCTAGCAAGGAGTGCACGTGGCGCAGGGCACCGTGAAGTGGTTCAACAACGAGAAGGGCTACGGCTTCATCGCCGTAGACGGCGGCCAGGACGTGTTCGTCCACTACTCCGCCATCCAGGCTGACGGTTACCGCTCGCTCGACGAAGGTCAGCGCGTCGAGTTCGAGGTCGCGCAGGGTCCGAAGGGCCCGCAGGCCGACGCGGTTCGCATCGTCGGCTGAGCCTCACCGCACCGAGAGCCCAAACCCGGCTCGGACCGTTACGACGGTCCGAGCCGGTCTGCTTCTCCTACCCGATGATCACGACAAACCCCGGAGAAACCGCGAGGTTCTGCGTGATCATCGGGAATCGTGCCGGGCGCGCACCCGTTGCGGTTACGTGACGGAGACTCCCAAGTTCGGCGCTGTCCTGCAGCTCACCGCGGCGCCCGGACGCCGTGACGAGCTGTTGCGCGTCCTGGCCAACTACGGCAACACCCTCGACGGCGAGCCCGGCACGACGCTCTACGTCGTGGCGGCGGACGCGACCGACGACGATGTCGTCTGGGTCTGGGAGGAGTTCGAGGACGAGGAGGCCGTCCGCGGCCACTTCGAGCACGACTTCTTCCGCGCGCTGCAGTTGGAGCTGTCCGACCTGCTCACCGGTCCCGCCGCCATCCGGCCGCTGGTCCCGATCGTGCGCCGGGTCAATCCCGGAGTCGCCGCGGAGTAGTGCCACCTTGCACTCGCGGGGGGCGAGTGCTAAACCTGAATTGGCACTCGGCTAGGCTGAGTGCCAGCCGGCCCTGAGGTGAGGCGCCCAGCCGGGCGCCATCCGTCGCGGGCACCGATGGCCGCACCCACAAGCGTTTCAACTACGAGTGAGGACGACAACGCATGGCTAAGTTGATCGCGTTCGACGAAGAGGCCCGACGCGGCCTCGAGCGCGGCATGAACACCCTCGCCGATGCCGTCAAGGTGACGCTCGGCCCG
>DATGFB010000263.1:0-12655 GCA_035309605.1 Jatrophihabitantaceae bacterium | reverse complement strand
GTACCCCGTGCCGAGTTCGTAGGCGGCGACGCCGAGGCCGTAGCGGCGCTCGTCGGCGAGGTGGACGACGAAGCCGTCGTCCTGCAGCGTGGCCAGCAGGTGGTACGTCGTGGAGCGTGGCAGGTGCAACTCGCGGGCGATCGTGGCGGCGGCGACCGGCGCAGCCTGGTGCGCGAGAAAGCGCAGGATCGCGAGTGCCTCGCGCGCCGCCGGGACCTGTGCCACGTCGTAGAGCGTAGTGCTCGATGTCTGGTATCCCAGACGGCTGAACCGGCCAAGGCGTATCGCCCGAGGCGTCCGAGGTGTCACAGTGCGGCAACGTTTCGACGCGGCAGGGGTCGCGTCGACCGCCCGTCCGTAGAGTTGGCCGCCGTCGAACCGAAAGAGGAGGCCTGGATGTCGCAGCGTTCCCGAATACTCGCAGTCACGGTTGCGGTCGTGACGAGTGCATCGCTCGCCCTTGCCGGGTGTTCGAGCAGCAAGTCGAAGACCACGTCGGGTGGCGGTGGCACAACCAGCGCATCGAGTTCGACGTCGGCGGGATCGGCCGCGGCGGCACTCGTGCCAGCGGCGATCAAGTCGAAGGGCACGCTGACGTTCGCGATGGACGCCACGTACCCGCCGGACGAGTCGATCGCGGCCGACGGGCACACCATCGAAGGATGGGACGTCGACTTCGGCAAGGCATTGGCCGCTGAACTGGGGTTGAAGGCGAACTTCGTCAACGTCACGTTCAAGGACATCATCCCGCGGCTGCAGTCCGGTCAGTACGACGTCGGCTTGTCGTCGTTCACGGACAGCAAGGAGCGCGAGAAGCTCGTCGACTTCGTGACGTACTTCCAGGCCGGCGAAGGCTTCTACGTCAATGCGAGCTCGACGAAGTCCTACAACGGACTCTCGGCGTTGTGCGGCACGAAGGTCTCGGTGGAGAACGGCACGACCGAACTGGACGACGCGAACGCGCAGGCGAAGAAGTGTCACGTGACGGTGCTGGCCTTCGCCGACCAGAACCAGGCCAACCTTGCCGTGTCGAGCGGCCGGGCAGACCTCGGTTTCGCCGACTCGCAGGTTGCCGGCTACATCGTCAAGCAGTCCAACGGTCAGTTCAAGGTCACCGGCAGCGCGTTCGCGGTGGCGCCGTACGGCATCGCACTGCCGAAGGGCAACGGCATGGCAGCCGCCGTGCTCGCCGCCGTGAAAGCGCTGATCGCGAACGGGACCTACAGCCAGATCCTCAGCAAGTGGGGTGTCCAGGACGGCGCCATTACGACGCCGGTGATCAACGGCGCGCAGAGCTAGCAGGCGTGGCACTTGACTGATCTCGGCAGTTCACCCGGGAGCGGCGCACCGGCGCAGATCAAGGCTGTGCCGGTGCGGCACCCGGGCAGGTGGGTCGCCGCTGTCGTTCTCGCCGTGCTCGGCGCGATGCTCGTCCACACGCTCGTGTTCGCTCGCGTCAAACGCGGCACGAAGAGCCAGACGCGATTCGGCTGGGACGTCGTCCACCAGTACCTGTTCTCGCAACAGATCCTGAACGGCCTGTGGCTCACTCTCGAACTGACGCTGGTCGCTATGGCGATCGGCATCGGCGGCGGGGTGCTGCTCGCCGTGATGCGGTTGTCGCCGAATCCGCTCGTGTCGGGTGCCAGTTGGCTCTACATCTGGTTCTTCCGTGGCACGCCGGTACTCGTGCAACTCTTGTTCTGGGCGAACTTGAGCTACCTGTTCCCGCAGCCGACCGGCATCTCGATCGGTATCCCGTTCGGTCCCACGTTCCATCACTACAACGCGAACGATCTCGTCACGCCGTTCGTCGCCGCCATCATCGGACTGGGGTTCAACGAGGCGGCGTACATGGCCGAAATCGTGCGGGCCGGCATCCTGTCCGTCGACGAAGGCCAGAGCGAGGCAGCGCAGTCGCTGGGCATGACGCGCGCGACGACGATGCGGCGCATCGTGCTGCCCCAGGCGATGCGCGTGATCATCCCGCCGACCGGCAACGAGACGATCTCGATGCTCAAGACGACATCGCTCGCCAGCGTCGTGCCGCTCACGGAGTTGACCTACGCGTCGGAGCTGATCTCGGCGCGAACGTTCCAGACGATCCCGATGTACCTGACAGCAAGCCTCTGGTACCTCTTCGTGACATCGATCCTGACGTTCGGGCAGTACTACCTGGAGCGCTACTTCGCGCGCGGCAGCGCACGCCAACTGCCGCCGACGCCGCTCCAGCGCTTCGTGCGCATGGTCACGAGGTCCCATCCCGACGTGCCGCCGCGGGAGAAGCTGTCGGACGTCGTAATCGTGCAGCGCTCACCCGGGGTCGGGCCATGACGGTTCCCATGGTGCTCGCCGAGGGCGTGCACAAGCGGTTCGGGCTGCTCGAGGTGCTCAAGGGCATCGACCTGTCGGTGAACCGCGGTGACGTCATGGTGATCCTCGGTCCGTCCGGCTCGGGCAAGTCGACGTTCCTGCGCTGCATCAACCACCTGGAGAAGATCGAGGCCGGCCGGTTGTCCGTCGACGGCGAGCTCGTCGGGTACCGCGAGCACGGCGGCAAGCTCCACGAGCTGCACGACCGCGATGTGTGCCGCAAGCGCGCCGAGATCGGCATGGTCTTCCAGCGGTTCAACCTGTTCCCGCACATGACGGCGCTCGACAACATCGTCGAGGCGCCGCTCCGCGTGAAGGGCGAGAGCAAGGCGATCGTCGCCAAACGCGCCGCGGAGTTGCTCGACAGGGTTGGGCTCGCCGACAAGCGCGACGCCTACCCGCGCCAGCTGTCCGGCGGCCAGCAGCAGCGCGTCGCGATCGCCCGCGCGCTCGCCATGCAACCGAAGCTGATGCTGTTCGACGAGCCGACCTCGGCGCTCGATCCGGAACTCGTCGGTGACGTGCTCGACGTGATGCGCTCACTCGCCGAGGACGGCATGACGATGATCGTCGTCACGCACGAAATCGGGTTCGCGCGCGAGGTGGGCGACCAGCTGGTGTTCATGGACGGCGGCGTCGTCGTCGAGTCGGGACCGCCGCGCGAGGTGCTGGCGAACCCGAAGCACGAGCGGACGAAGGCGTTCCTGTCCAAGGTGCTCTGACATGTCCGGCGTCGCGTGGGACGTCGATCCCGTCGTCAGCTCGTGGGCCGGGCTTCCGGCCCTCGCGGGTGACGTCACTGCGGACGCCTGCGTCGTCGGCCTCGGCGCGTCCGGGCTGGCGGCGGTTCAGGAGCTCGCCGATCGCGGGCTGCGGGTCGTCGGCGTCGACGCGGGCCGCGTCGGGGCCGGTGCGGCGGGACGCAACGGCGGATTCCTCCTGGGCGGCCCGGCCCTGTTCCTGCACGAGGCGATCGGTCGCTGGGGCGCGGACGCGGCGGTCGGCCTCTATCGCGACACCCTCGGCGAGTTGGACGCGCTCGAGGTCGAGCTCGGGTCGTACGTCATGCGGCGCACCGGCTCGATCCGGCTCGCCGGTCTGCCGGGCGATCCGGCCGACGACGCCGAGGCGCTCGATCGCGACGTCGAACGCGCCGACTGCGCCGCGCATATCGACGCGCTGCGCGAGCACGGCTTCGACGTCGAGGCGTACGACGGGCCGCTCGGCCACGGTGTGTTCTTGCCCGACGACGCATCCGTCAACCCGGCCGTTCGCGTCATCCGTACCGCGACGTCGCTCGCGTGGCGTGCTGCGCTGCACGAGCACACAGCCGTCCACGAGGTGGCCGCCGGGCGAGTCGTGACCGAACGCGGCACTGTTCGCGCGGGCACGGTGATCGTCGCGGTGGACGGACGGCTCGAGCAGCTACTGCCGAAGCTCGACGGCCGCGTGCGCACGGCGCGCTTGCAGATGCTGGCGACGACACCGATCGCGCCGGAGCGGTTGCCGTGTCCGGTGTACGGCCGATGGGGGTACGACTACGCGCAACAAGCGCCGGACGGGCGCCTGTTCGTCGGCGGCGGCCGCGACCGGTTCGTCGACAAGGAGTGGACGACTGACACCACTCCGACGCCGGCCGTGCAACGCCACATCGAGTCCGTCGCCGCGCGCATGGCAGGTCGGCCGGTCGAGGTATCGCATCGGTGGGGCGCGTCGGTCGGATTCACCGACGACGGCCGGCCGCTGTGTACTCAGGTCGATGACGGAGTGGTCGCCGTCGGCGGCTACAACGGCACCGGCAACCTCGTCGGGCCGCTCGCGGCTCGCGCCGCCGTCGCGCTCGCGCTCGACGGCACACCGCCGCCGCCCTACCTCACGACCTGACCGCCGGGCGTCTCGCGCGATGTCCCGTACGAAAGAATGTGCTGGTGACATCGGCCGACCCGCGTGAGCTCGTCGGCGCGCTGCGGGCGGCCGGCATCGGCGAGGTCGACGACTCGACCCGCCGCCGGGCGGAGTACTCGAGTGACGCGTCCAACTACCGCGTCGTGCCGTCGGTGGTCGTGTTCCCGCGACACGTGGACGAGGCGGCCGCCGCGCTACTCGTCGCACAGCGCCACCAGGTGCCGTTCACGTCGCGCGGGGCGGGTACGTCGATCGCGGGCAACGCCGTGGGCTCGGGCATCGTCGTCGACTTCTCGCGCCACCTCAACCGCGTCCTGTCCGTCGACCCGGAAGCGCGCACTGCGGTCGTCGAGCCCGGCGCGGTGCTCGACGCGATCAATGCCGCGGCGGCACGACACAACCTGCGCTTCGGGCCCGACCCGTCGACCCACTCACGCGCCACGATCGGCGGATCACTCGGCAACAACGCATGCGGGTCGCGTGCGCTCGCGTACGGCCGCACCGCCGACAACGTCGTCGCGCTGGATGTAGTGACGTCGACGGGCCTGCGCTTCGATGCCGGACGTGCCGGGCGCATCGATCGCGAAGGCTCATCGCGCGGGGCGCCGGAGTCCGACCTGCTCGATCGCCTCGACCGGATCGTGCACGACCGCCTCGCACTGATCCGTACCGAGTTCGGGCGCTTCACGCGCCAGGTGTCCGGCTACTCGCTCGAGCACCTGCTCCCGGAGAACGGCGCCGACCTCGCGAAGTTCCTGGTCGGCACCGAGGGAACGCTCGTCACCATCCTGGGCGCGACCGTGCGCCTCGTCCGATCACCACCCGCCGTGGCGCTGGCCGTGCTGGGGTATCCCGACATGCCCGCCGCGGCCGACGCGGTGCCTGCGCTGCTGCCGCACCAGCCGGTCGCACTGGAAGGCATGGATGCGCGACTCGTCGAGGTCGTGCGCTCGCGACGCGGTGCTTCGGCCGTGCCCGACCTGCCGCGTGGGGGTGGCTGGCTGTTCGTCGAGATGTCCGGAGCGACGGTCGCCGAGGCGCAGGCGGCGGCCGAGAAGCTGGTCGCCGACGCGGCGTGCCTCGACTCGGCCATTGTCGTGGGGCCCGCCGCGCAGGCGTTGTGGCGCATCCGGGAAGACGGCGCCGGGCTCGGTGGCCGCACGCCCGGCGGCGCGCCGGCCTGGCCGGGCTGGGAAGACGCGGCCGTCCCGCCGCAGCACCTCGGCGCGTACCTGCGCGAGTTCGGCGAGCTGATGGGTGAGCACGGCCTCGACGGTCTCGCGTACGGACACTTCGGCGACGGATGCGTGCACGTGCGCATCGACTTCCCGCTGTCGACCATGCCGCGCGTGTTCCGCGACTTCGTCACTGACGCGGCCCAGCTCGTCGGCCGGCACGGCGGCTCGATGTCGGGCGAGCACGGTGACGGGCGCGCCCGCGGCCAGCTGCTGCCGTACATGTACTCACCCGATGCGATCGAGACGTTTGCACTGATCAAGCGCGCGTTCGACCCGAGCGACACGCTCAACCCGGGCGTCATCGTGCGGCCGGCTGCAGTCGACGCGGACCTGCGGGTGCCGGCCGCGCAGCCGTTGCGCACCCGTCTCGGCTTCGGGTACGCGCACGACGGCGGCGACCTGTCCGCCGCGGTGCACCGGTGCGTCGGTGTCGGCAAGTGCCGTGCCGACGCCACCGGGAGCGGCGGCGTGATGTGCCCGCCGTTCCTCGCCACGCGCGACGAACGCGATTCGACGCGCGGCCGCGCCCGCGTGTTGCAGGAGCTGGCGAACGGCTCGCTGGTGAGCGGCTTCGCGTCGCGCGAGGTGCACGAGTCGCTCGACCTGTGCCTGTCGTGCAAGGGCTGCTCGGCCGACTGCCCGGCCGGTGTCGACATGGCGACCTACAAGGCAGAGGTGTTGCACCAGCGCTACCGGCGCCGCATCAGGCCGGCGTCGCACTACGCGCTCGGGTGGCTGCCACGGTGGGCGCGGCTGGCGTCACGCGCGCCGGGCCTGACGAATGCCGTGTTGCGGAGGCGCTCGCTCGCCTCGATGGCCAAGCGCGCCGGCGGCATCGACGCGCGACGGCCGTTGCCGCAGTTCACCGAGCAGACGTTCCGCGCGTGGTTCGCGACACATCCCACTCCACCCGACGCGACGCCCGTGCTGCTCTGGGTCGACACGTTCACCGATCACTTCACGCCCGAGGTCGGCCGCGCTGCGGTGCGCGTGCTGGAGGACGCGGGCTACGCGGTGCGGATCACCGACCGCGCGGTGTGCTGCGGCCTCACCTGGATCTCGACGGGACAACTCGACGGTGCGAAGCGGCAGCTGCGCCGCACGCTGGACGCGCTGCAGCCTGCGCTCGACGAGGGCGTGCCGATCGTCGGGCTCGAGCCGTCGTGTACCGCGGTGCTGCGCAGCGACGTCACCGAGTTGCTGCCGAGCGACCCGCGTTCGGCACGCGCGCGCGCCGCCACGCGCACGCTCGCCGAACTACTCGCGGGCACACCCGGCTGGACCGCGCCCGATCTCGCCGGCGTACGTGCCGTAGCGCAGCCGCACTGCCACCAGCACGCCGTCATGGGCTGGTCGGCCGACGCGGCATTGCTGCGCGACTCCGGCGCGCACGTCGACGCCGTCGGAGGATGCTGCGGCCTCGCCGGCAACTTCGGCGTCGAGCGCGGCCACTACGACGTCTCGGTCGCGGTTGCTGAAACCGCACTGCTGCCCGCGGTGCGCGCCGCCGCGCATGACGCGGTGGTGCTCGCCGACGGCTTCTCCTGCCGTACGCAGTTGGAGCAGCTGGCCCAGGTGCAGGGTGTCCATCTCGCGCAGTTGCTGGCCGCGCATCTGTCATCGGTCGGAGGTTCAGCGTGACCGGCTTCGTCCCGCCGCCGTACCCGTACGAACGCCTCGACGAGGTGATCGCGCTCGCCGGCAAGCACGACGGCGGTGCGGTGGACCTGTCGGTCGGCACGCCGTGCGACCCACCGCCGCCCGAGGTGCTCGTCGCGCTCACGGCCGGTGACAGTGCGCGTGGCTACCCGCCGTCGATCGGTACGCCGCAGCTGCGCCGCGCCGCCGCCGACTGGATCGAGCGACGCCTCGGGGCCACCGTCGACCCAGCGACCGAGATCGCTGCGTGCGTCGGCACGAAGGAGTTCGTCGCGTCCGTCCCGCAGTACCTCAAGCTGCGCGATCCGTCGCGCGACACGGTCCTGTACCCCGCGATCAGTTACCCGACGTACGCGATGGGCGCGATCCTCGCGGGCTGTCGCGCGATTCCCTACCGCACGCTCGACGAGATCGACGGCGACGACGCCGCTCGTGCGCTGTGCGTATGGGTGAACTCACCGGCTAATCCGACGGGCGAGCTGCACGATCTCGCGGCGGCCGCCGCATGGGGGCGCGGTCGTTCGATTCCGGTGCTGTCGGACGAGTGCTATGCCGAGTTCACCTGGACGGCTGCTGGGTCGACGATCCTGCGAGCGGGCTCGGACGGCGTGCTGGCCGTGCATTCGCTGTCGAAGCGCGACAACTTCGCGGGGGCGCGCATCGGGTTCTACGCAGGCGATGCGTCACTCGTGCACTACCTGCGCGAAGTGCGCAAGCACGCCGGGCTGATGCCGCCCGGCCCGGTGCAGGCGGCCGCCGTCGTCGCGCTCGGCGACGACGCGCACGTCGAGGCGCAGCGCGAGCGGTACTTGCACCGCCTGCGCCGGCTGCGCGAGCTGCTCGGTGCGGCCGGGTACCCGAGTGAGCTACCCGACGGCGCGTTCTACCTGTGGGTGCCGGCCCCGAACGGAGACGCCTGGGCCGCCGCGCGTGACCTCGCCGCGCGCGCGGGCATCGTCGTCTCGCCCGGCGAGTTCTACGGGCCCGACGGTGCCGGCCACGTCCGTGTCGCCGCCGTTCAGCCCGACGAGCGCATCGAGCTCGCCGCGTCCCGCGTCGGTCTCTGACCGGACGTGCCGCCGCGGATCCCGTCGGAGGATCGTCACACGACCGACACACATCGGCCATACGATCTGCGGATGGCCGACCTGTTCGACGGCTACGCGGTCGGCGCCGCGTGGGACGAGATGATCGACGAGGCCGGCCTGCCGCGCACGCCGTACCGCCCGCTGTACGAGTCCATCCAGCGCAGCGGCGTGCAGGAGCTGCGCGCCGGCGTCGACACCCTCGCGCGGGCCTACCTCAATCAGGGCGTCACGTTCGACGTCGGCGGCGAGGAGCGGCCGTTCCCGCTCGACATCGTGCCGCGCGTCATCGACGACGCGACGTGGAAGACGATCGAGTCCGGTGTGCGGCAGCGGGTGCGTGCACTCGAGGCGTTCCTGGCCGATGTGTACGGCCCACTTCGCGTGGTCGCCGACGGCGTCGTGCCGCGCACGGTGATCACGTCGTCGAGGAACTTCCATCGGCAGGCGTTCGGCATCGAGCCGCCCAACGGCGTGCGCGTGCACGTGTCTGGCATCGACCTGGTCCGCGACGAGCAGGGCCAGTTCCGCGTGCTCGAGGACAATGTGCGCGTCCCGTCCGGAGTCAGCTACGTGCTCGCCAACCGCAGCACGATGCGCCAGCAGTGGTCCGATGTGCTCGGCAAGGTACGGCTGCGGCCGGTGTCGCACTACCCGCAGCGCCTGCTCGCCGCGTTGCGTGCCGCAGCGCCCAGCGGCGTCACCGACCCGTGCATCGTGGTACTGACGCCCGGAGTGCACAACAGCGCGTACTTCGAGCACACCTGGCTCGCGCGGGCGATGGGCGTCGAGCTCGTCGAGGGACGCGACCTGGTGTGCGCAGGCGGTGTCGTGCGCATGCGCGACACGTCCGGCGAGCGGCGCGTCGACGTGATCTACCGGCGCGTCGACGACGACTTCCTCGATCCGGTGCAGTTCCGTGCCGACTCGATGCTCGGCTGCCCGGGTCTGCTCACCGCGGCGCGGGCCGGCAACGTCACGGTCGCCAACGCGGTCGGCAACGGCGTCGCGGACGACAAGCTCATCTACACCTACCTGCCCGATTTCGTGCGGTACTACCTCGGTGAGGAGCCGGTGCTGCCCAACGTCGAGACGCTGCGCCCCGAGATGCCGGGTGTGCTGGACGAGGTGCTCGACCGGCTGCCCGAACTCGTCGTCAAGCCCGTCGACGGCGCCGGCGGCAAGGGCCTGGTGATCGGCCCGCAGGCGACGCATGCCGAGCTCGACCTGCTGCGCGAGCGACTCGTCGACGACCCGCGCGGCTGGATCGCGCAGCCGGTCGTGCAGCTGTCGACGGTGCCGACACTCGTCGGCACCGGCATCGCACCGCGCCACGTCGACCTGCGCCCGTTCGCCGTCAACGACGGCAACGACGTGTGGGTACTTCCGGGCGGCCTGACGCGCGTCGCACTCGTCGAGGGATCGCTCGTCGTGAACTCCAGCCAAGGCGGCGGGTCGAAGGACACCTGGGTGCTCGCGGGTGAGCGACGGCCGGTCACGCCGGCGCCCGACGCAGCTACGAGCGACGAGCGGCCCGAGCACGTGCCGATGCCCGCGCCGTTCAACTCCGACGCCGATCTGCATCACCAACAGCAGCAGCAGCAACAGCAGGGGAGTGATGTGCCGTGCTGAGCCGCATCGCCGAGTCGCTGTACTGGATCGGCCGCTACGTCGAACGCGCCGACGACACCAGCCGCATCCTCGACGTGCACCTGGCACTGCTGCTCGACGACCCGTGGGCCTCCGAAGACGTCGTCTGCGCGTCGCTGCTGATGGCGATGGGTCGTGAGCCGGTCGGGGAAGTCAGCGCGGACGTCGTTCTCGACACACTCGTCTGGGACCGCTCCTCGCCGGCGTCCGTGGTCGGTTCGCTCGGTGCCGCACGCGAGAACGCGAGGCGCAGCCGCGAGGTCGTGTCGAGCGAGCTGTGGGAGTCGATCAACGTCACGTGGCACGAGGCGGCTCGGCCGGGCCGCCGCGCGCACCCGCACGCGTTTCTGTCCTGGGTGCGCGAGCGCTCGGCCGGATTCAACGGCACGGCGGACGCGACGCTGTCGCGCGACGAGGCGTGGTACTTCCTCATGCTCGGCCGCAGCCTCGAACGCGCCGACATGACCGCACGACTCGCCGCCGCGCGTGCGCTGACCGGCACCGCCGGGCCGTCGTGGGTGACGTTGCTGCAGAGTTGCGGCGCGTACCAAGCGTTCCTGCGCAGCGCGCACGGCGCGATCGAAGACGCGCGCGCGGTCGAGTTCCTGCTGCTCGACCCGCTGTTCCCGCGATCGTTGATGAGTGCACTCGTGTCGGCCGAACGCAGTCTCGACGCGCTGTCCAGCCTGCACGGCGTGCAAGACCGCGGTCGCGCCGCGGAGGCACACCGGCTGCTCGGCATGATCCGCTCGGAGTTGCAGTTCACGCCCACCGCCGAGCTGCTCGAAGACATCTACCACGTGATGGAGCGCGTGCAGAGTGCGTGCTCGATGGCGTCCGACGCCGTGGCGCGGCGCTACTTCCCCCGCGGTGTCGTCACCTCCTGGAAGGCCTCATGAGTTCTTCCCGCTACCGCATCGACCACACGTCGCACTACCGGTACGACCAGGAGGTCTCCGCGTCGTACAACGAGGCGCGGCTGAATCCGGTAACCACGCGGTGGCAGAGTCCGCTCGAGTCGACGGTGCGCATCGACGACGCGACGTGGCAGCACACGTACATCGACTACTGGGGCACCCAGGTGCGCGTGTTCGAGGTCTCGCGCCCGCACCGCGAGCTCGTCGTTTCGGCGCGCAGCCTCGTCGAGGTCGACCCGTCGGTGCGGTCGAGACCGCAGTACGCCATCTCGTGGGACGCGCTGCGCGGCCGCACCGTGCTCGAGGACCTCGGCGAGTACCTGACGCAGACACCCAGCACGTTGCCGCCGCGGGACCTGTCCGACACCGCGGACGAGATCGCGCAGCGCAGCGACCCGCAGGCGGCCGCGCTCGCGATCAGCACGACTGTGTACGAACAGATGACCTACGAACCCGGCTCGACGGGCGTGTACACGCCGGCGCACGAGGCGTGGGCCGCGCGCCGCGGGGTGTGCCAGGACTACGCGCACCTGGTGGTCGGCGCGCTGCGCGAGGTCGGCATCCCTGCGCGGTACGTGTCGGGCTACCTGCACCCGACGAAAGAGCCGGTGCTCGGCGAGTCGGCGATCGGCGAGAGCCACGCGTGGGTCGAGTGGTGGCTCGGCGAGTGGGTGGCGCACGACCCGACCAACAACTCCGAGGTCGGTGAACGGCACGTCATGGTCGGCGCCGGACGCGACTACGGCGACGTGCCGCCGATCAAGGGCATCGTCGCGGGCACGCCGGTGACGACTGATCTGCGGGTCACAGTCGAGATCACGCGCCTGGCCTGAGCCCATAGAGTGCGGCGAATGACAGACCTCCGCCCGCAGCGCCGGGGCCGCAAGATCGCGATGACCACCGAGGAGCGCGACGAGTTTCTGGCGACGCAGCGCACCTGCCGCGTCGCGACGATCGGCGCCGACGGACCCCACGCGACGGCGTTGTGGTTCGGCTGGGACGGCACCTACTTGTGGCTCTACTCGATCACGCGCGCGAAGCGGTGGGCCGACATCATGAAGGATCCGCGCATCAGCGCGCTCGTCGACGACGGCGTCGAGTATCTCGACCTGCGCGGCGTCGAGATCGTGGGTTCGGCCGAGGTCGTCGGCGAGGTGCCGCGTACCGGTCTCGAGAACCCCGAACTCGTCGAGATCGAGCAGATCTTCGCGCGCAAGTACATGGGCGCCGAGCAGATGTTCCACGACGGCGGGCACGCGTGGCTGCGCGTCACTCCCGCCAAGATCGCGAGCTGGGATTTCCGCAAGCTCGCCGCGATCTACGACGCGGCGGAGCCGAGCACCGACAACCCGATGACCGGCTCCTGAGCGATGATCATGGCCCTAAGGTCGCTATAGCAACCAAGGGTCCTTGATCATCGGGTGGGGTATGCGGTGAAGTGCTGCAAGAGCCGCTTGGAGACGAGATCGGGTTGCTCTTCGGGCAGCCAGTGCGAGGCGCCGGCAACGGCTTCGAACTGATACGGCGCGTCGACGTAACGTCCGCACGCGTTCGCGCCGGCGGGCTTGCAGAACTGGTCCTGGTCACCCCAGATGAACAGCGTCGGCACCTTCGTGTGCGCGTTGTACGCGCGCGGGTTGCCGAGGAACGCAGCGCGATACCAGGTCAGTGCGGCGGTCAACGTGCCGTCCTGCGCCATGCGCTGCGCGTCCCGGTCGGCGAATTCGTGCGTCTGCCCGGAAGCCTGCAGCCGCTTCGCGAAACGCTGCCATTTCGTTCCGTCGCCGATCAACTGGCGCTCGGGCACATACGGCAGTTGGAACGCGTA
>DATGFB010000262.1:0-2507 GCA_035309605.1 Jatrophihabitantaceae bacterium | reverse complement strand
GGCGCCGGCGCAGGTGGCCGCGATCGCATCCGCGGTCGTCGGCGGCGGCATCGACCGCGTCATCCACCTGCGCACGATGCACCTCGGCCCGGAAGAGCTGCTCGTCGCCGCCAAGGTCGCGTTCCCCCAGTCGGCCACGTTGGCCGACGTCGCGGCGGCGATCGACGCCGCCGAGGAGCGCATCCGTGCGGCGGTGCCGTCCGCGCGCGTCATCTATCTCGAGCCGGACGTCTTCCGGGAAACCGGATAGCTACGCCTCTACGATTTGCCGGTGCGCCTGCCGTCCGTGTTCGCCGTCGAGGGTGTGCCGCGGCGCTACGCGTGGGGTTCGCGGACCGCGATACAGCACATTCTCGGTGTCGAGCCGGACGGCCGACCGCTCGCCGAGCTGTGGTTCGGCGCGCACCCCGACGACCCGTCCGAACTTCCCGCACACGGTATCGATCTGCAGGCGGCGATCGATGCGAATCCGTCGGGGCTGCTCGGCGCGCGGGTCGCGGAGCGGTTCGGCGGCTCGCTGCCGTTCCTCGTCAAGATCCTCGCTGCCGACGTCGCGTTGTCGATCCAGGTGCACCCGACGCTCGAGCAGGCGCGGGCTGGTTATGCCGCGGAAGTCGCGCGCGGTATCGCACGCGACGCGCCCGACCGGAACTACCGCGATCCGAACCACAAGCCCGAGTTGTTGTGCGCGCTCACCGAGTTCGAGGCGTTGTGCGGTTTCCGTCCGGTCGAGCAGGCACTGCAGGTCGTGGACGCGCTCGCGATCGCCGAGCTCGCCGAGACGCGCCGGTTGCTTGCCGCGCCCGACGGCATTCGGGCGGCGTTCACGCATCTGCTCACCGCGCAGGATGCGACGGCGATCGCGCGGGCGGTGGCGGGAGCCGCGGCACACTCGCACGACGACCCCGTGGTGGCGGATGCGTTGCGTGTCGTGGCATTGCTGCAGCACGACTTTCCGGACGACATCGGTATCGCGCTCAGCCTGCTGCTCAACTACGTGCACCTTGCGCCGGGCGAGGCGATCTTCCTAGCAGCGGGCAACGTGCACTGTTATCTGCGGGGCACCGCCGTCGAGATCATGGCGAACAGTGACAACGTGCTGCGGTGCGCGCTCACGCCCAAGTACGTCGACGTCGACGAGGTGCTCGCAACAGCGGACTTCACGCCGCTCGACGATCCACGCTGCGATGCGGAGGACGACGGCTTCGGGCCATCCTTCGACGTCCCGGTCGCCGACTTCGCGCTGTCGATCATCGATCTGGATGCGTTCAAGGGCAGCTGCGCGGTCGGCGTGCCCGGTCCGCACTTGGTGCTTTGCGTCGAGGAGCCGGTCGAAGTGAGTGCCGGTGAGGGGGCGCCGCTCGTATTGCGGCCGGGTACGGCCGCGTTCGTGTCGCATGCGCCAGACGGGCGCGCCTTCACCGTGCGTGGCTCGGGCCGCGTCTTCTGCACGTCAGTGGGGCACTGACCGGGGCCTGCGGCGAGCACAATGCCTGCCATGAGCATGTCGAGCAGGAGCGCGGACGACCGGGACCCGGCGTCGCTGGCGGCGGTCGAGCGGTTCGGGGTGGCGTTCGACGCGCAGGATCTCGACGCCGTCCTCGCCGCGATGACCGATGACTGCGCCTTCGAGTCGACGGCACCGCCGGACGGCGTGCGCGCCGAAGGCCCCGCTGCGGTCCGAGCGGCCTTCGGCGAGTTCTTCGCGGCATCGGCCGGCGCCGCGTTCGAGACGGAGGAGCAGATCGTCGCGGATGACCGGGTGGTCGTCCGGTGGCGCTACACCTGGCCGGCGACGGAGTCCGGCCCGTCCGGCCACGTCCGCGGCATCGACGTATTCCGGATCCGCGACGGTCTGGTTGCCGAAAAGGCCTCGTACGTCAAAGGCTGACCCCTCCGTTGACTGGTCACTTACACGTCGACTGGTCACCTGTAACTGACCAGTCGAGGGTCTAAGTGGCCAGTCAACGGGGTTAGCCCGTCGGTGTTCGCCACGCGAACTTGACACGATCGTGGTAGTTTCGGCGCGATGCAACCGTTGACGATCCAGCAGGCAGCCGAGGCCACCGGCTGGTCGCAGCGGATGCTGCGCTACCTCGAGCAGGCGGGGCTCGTGACCACGCTGCGCTCGCCCGGGGGGCACCGGCACTACGGCCCGCGCCAGATCGAACGCCTACAGCGGCTGCGCGAGCTGATCGACGGGCACGAACTGGGCATCACCGACATCGTGTTCGAGCTGCGCATGCGCACCGATCCGCAGCTCGCCCGCGCGGTGGACGACTGGTTCGGCCCGCTGCACCGCACCGCCGCACCACCCGACGCCGGCATCTACCGCCGGCTGGCCATCGACGAATCGCAGCATCCCGTCCCGACTGATTCCGTAGGAGAGTCCGTGACTGTCACGCTCACCGCCGACAAGGCCGGCAGCGTCAGCGACTTCAAGGTCGCCGACCTGTCACTTGCCGCGTTCGGCCGCAAGGAGATCGAGCTCGCCGAGCACGAGATGC
>DATGFB010000261.1:0-3215 GCA_035309605.1 Jatrophihabitantaceae bacterium | reverse complement strand
GCCGATCCCGCAGGCCATCGCCTCCTCGACCGCGACCAGCGCATGAATCGAATGCGCACGCGCGACGTCACCGACTGCGCGCAGCATCGGCATCGGCCCGCACGCGTACACGACCTCGGCGCCGACGCGGGTGATCGCCTCGGGCAGCACGTCGGTGACGACGCCGGCCGTTCCCGCGGACCCGTCATCGGTCGTGACGGTGACGCTGCCGGTGAGCCGCTTCGCGACGAGCTCACCGAACAGTCGCCCGGCCGTGGACGCACCGAGCACGAACTCGACCGGCGAGCCCGCGGCGAGCAACTCGCGCGCGAGCGGGATGAGCGGCGCGCTGCCATAGCCGCCGCCGACGAGCACAGCCGGCGCCGGACCGGTCGGCGTCGGGAACGGCGTACCCATCGGGCCGACGAGATCGAGCGTCTCCCCCGGCTTGCGTTCCACCAGCCACTCGGTGCCCGGGCCGTGTACCGCCACGACGAACTGGACGGTGCCCGCGAACTCACCCGTGGGCGTCGCGCCGTACAGCGCGAACGCGCGGCGGAGCAACATCGACGAGTTCGCACCGCCCACCGCAACCGCGACGAAATGGCCCGGCCGGAAGCCGGACGCGATGCGCGGTGCGACCACCGTGAACTGGAAGTAGTCGCCGGCCTTCTGCACCGCGAAGATCTCGCCGATCTCCTGCACCGGCCCGCCGTTCACTGTGCGCCCCGCCACGCAGCGAGCCGCGCGTGCAGATGTTGCAGCGACTCGACGCCGATGTCGCCGCGGATCAACTCCTCGATGCCCTGCACCGCTGCCGCAGCCGCCTGCACCGTAGTGAGGCACGGGATGCCGGCCGACACCGCCGCAGTGCGGATCTCGTACCCGTCCACGCGCGGGCCGGCGTTGCCCCACGGCGTGTTCAGCACGATGTCGACCTCGCCGGCCATGATGCGTTCGACGATGTTCCCCGGTCCGTCGCTGAACTTGCCCACGACTTCGACCTCGACGCCGTTGCGGCGTAGCACCTGTGCAGTGCCGACTGTCGCGAGCACCCGGAACCCCAGGTCGGAGAGCCGCTTCACCGGGAAGATCGCCGCACGCTTGTCGCGGTTGGCGATGCTCACGAAGACCGTGCCCTTGACCGGCAGCGAGCCGTACGCGGCGGCCTGGCTCTTCGCGAACGCGGTGCCGAACGTCGGCGCGAAGCCCATGACCTCACCGGTCGACTTCATCTCCGGACCGAGGATCGAATCGACCTGATCACCCCCCGGCGTGCGGAAGCGGTGGAACGGGAGCACCGCCTCCTTCACCGCGATCGGCGCATCGGCCGGCAGATCGCCGCCGTCGCCGCTCGCGGGCAGCAGACCCTCGGCGCGCAGCTGCGCGATCGTCGCCCCGAGCGCGATGCGCGCCGACGCCTTGGCCAACGGCACCGCGGTCGCCTTCGACACGAACGGAACGGTGCGGCTCGCCCGCGGATTCGCCTCGAGGACGTACAGCGTGTCGCCGGCCATCGCGTACTGCACGTTGATCAAGCCGTGCACGCCGATGCCGCGCGCCAAGGCCAGCGTCGACGCGCGGATCGTGTCGATGTCGGAGCTGCCGAGCGTGATAGGCGGAAGCGCGCACGCGGAGTCACCGGAATGGATGCCGGCCTCCTCGATGTGCTCCATCACGCCGCCGAGATAGAGCTCCTCGCCGTCGTACAGCGCGTCGACGTCGATCTCGAGCGCGTCGTCGAGGAACCGGTCGACGAGCACCGGGTGATCCGGCGTGATCTCGGTGGCGCGGCTGATGTAGTCGGCGAGCTGGGTCTCCTCGTACACGATCTCCATGCCGCGGCCGCCGAGCACGTAGGACGGGCGGACCAGCACCGGGTAGCCGATCGAGTCGGCGACGGTCTTCGCCTCGTCGAACGAGGTGGCGGTGCCGTGTCGCGGTGCGGGCAGTCCTTCGCGCGCGAGAACCCGCCCGAACGCACCGCGGTGCTCGGCGAGGTCGATCGCTTCGGGCTGGGTGCCGAGCAGCGGCACACCCGCGTCCTTGAGCCGTTGCGCGAGACCCAGTGGGGTCTGCCCGCCGAGCGTGCAGATGACGCCGGCGAGCGGACCGGATGCCTGTTCGGCGGCGACCACTTCGAGCACGTCCTCGAACGTGAGCGGCTCGAAGTACAGGCGATCGGCGGTGTCGTAATCCGTCGACACCGTCTCCGGGTTACAGTTGATCATGACGGTTTCGTAGCCGGCCTCGCGCAACGCCATGACCGCGTGCACGCACGAGTAGTCGAACTCGATGCCTTGGCCGATGCGGTTCGGCCCACTGCCGAGGATGATCACCTTCTCGCGGTCCGGCTGCGCCGCGACCTCGGTCTCGTCGTCGTAGGACGAGTAGTAATACGGCGTGCTCGCCGCGAACTCCGCGGCGCACGTGTCGACCGTCTTGAACACCGGGCGCACGTCGAGCCGGTGCCGCAGCACGCGCACGCCGTCCTCACCGGCGAGTTCCGGCCGTAGCGCGGCGATCTGCCGGTCCGAGATGCCGTGCCGCTTCGCCTTGCGCAGCAACGCGGGGGTCAGCGTCGCCGCCGCGGACACCTCGCGCCCGATCTCGACGACGAGCGCGATCTGGTCGACGAACCACGGGTCGATGCCGGTCGCCTCGGCGACCTCGGCCGTCGTCGCGCCGGCGCGCAGTGCCTGCTCGACGGCGTACAGCCGGCCGTCGGTCGGCACCGCCGCACGCGCGAGCAGCGCGTCCTTGTCGAGTGGCTCGTTGGGCGTCGTCCAGAAGCCGGCCGCCTTGGTCTCCATCGAACGCAGCGCCTTGCCGATGGCCTCGGTGAAGTTGCGGCCGATCGCCATCGCTTCGCCGACGCTCTTCATGTGCGTCGTCAGCACCGGATCGGCGCCCGGGAACTTCTCGAACGCGAAGCGCGGGATCTTGACCACGACGTAGTCCAGCGCCGGCTCGAACGCGGCGGGCGTCTTGCGCGTGATGTCGTTCGGGATCTCGTCCAGCGTGTAGCCGACGGCGAGCTTCGCGGCGATCTTCGCGATGGGGAACCCCGTCGCCTTGGACGCGAGTGCGGACGAGCGTGACACACGCGGGTTCATCTCGATGACGACGAGCCGGCCGGTCCTGGGGTCCACTGCGAACTGGATGTTGCAGCCACCCGTGTCGACACCGACCGCGCGCAGCACCGCGATGCCGACGTCACGCATGTGCTGGTACTC
>DATGFB010000260.1:0-2151 GCA_035309605.1 Jatrophihabitantaceae bacterium | reverse complement strand
CGAGGGCGATTCGGGTGACGGCCCGCCGTGGCCGGTAGGTCAGGCGCACCAACCGCGGCGGCCGGGCCGATCCCGCACCCACGGCGAGCAGCCCGCCGTATCCGTCGCGCGTCAGTTCCCGTGGCCCCAGCACCTGCACGTCGAGCTGCGCACGTCCGGCGAGCTCGGCGACGCGCTCGGCGAACGTCTCCGGGTACAGGTCGTTGGGCGGGGTGTTCACCAGGTCTCTGGCCGTGTGCACCGCGTCGGCTACAACGCGGGCGCGCTTGAGCGCTGCCGCGTCGTCGCCCTGGAACGTCACGCGCCGCAGCGCCGGCGGACGTGCGCCGGACTTGTACGCGGTGAACGCGTAACTGCCGAGCAGCGCGCCTTCGGCGAGCGCGCCCGTCGGTCCGTCGATCGCGATGTGCACCGTGCGCTTTCCGGTCAACGTGCGCAGTGCGGCGCCGGTCGCGCGCCGCAGCGCCTCGGCGTCGCGTGGGTTCGCGCCCACTCCGGTCGCGACCACGAGGGGAAACTCCGCCTCGCCGAGCGTGGGGATGCGCAGTACCTCGCCTGCAGTGCCCTTTGCGTCGAGCGCGGCGAGTGCGGCCGACAGCCGCCCGCCCAGTGCCTTGTCGACGTCGGCGGCGCCTGGTGCGAGCCGCACCGTGCCGGTACCGCTCGTCGTCGCGACGACAACCGCGTCCGCGCGAAGCGATGTGGTCCGATCGGCGAGCGCGAGCGTCGGTGAGGCCATGGCGGCGATCGTAGGCAACCGGGTGCCGATAGGTTTGCTCGCCATGGGTCAGTTGCTTCGGTCACCGCTGTACGAGCGGCACGTCGAACTCGGCGCGAAGCTCGCCGACTTCGGCGGTTGGGAGATGCCGATCGAGTACTCGGCGTCCGGCGGCGGGGTGCTGAAGGAGCACACCGCGGTGCGGGACGCGGTCGGGCTGTTCGACGTATCGCACCTCGGCAAGGCCACTGTTCGCGGGCCCGGGGCCCGCGCCTTCGTCAACTCGTGCCTCACCAATGACCTCGATCGCATCGCGCCCGGAAAGGCGCAGTACACGCTCTGCTGCGACGAGAGCGGCGGTGTCGTCGACGACCTGATCGCCTACCTCGTGAGCGATGACGAGGTGTTCCTGGTACCCAACGCGGCGAACACCGCCGAGGTCGTGCGCAGGCTCGTCGCGGCGGCGCCGGACGGGGTCGAGGTGACCGGGCAGCACGAGCAATTCGGTGTGCTTGCGGTGCAAGGTCCGCGTTCGCCGGAAGTGCTCGGCCAGCTGGGCCTGCCTGGTGACCAGGAGTACATGGCGTATGCCGACGCCGACTTCGGCGGGCGCTCGGTGCGCATTTGCCGTACCGGGTACACGGGCGAGCATGGCTACGAGCTGATCCCAGCGTGGCAGGACGCACCCGCGCTGTGGGATGCGCTCGTCGAGGTGGTGCGCGGGTTCGGCGGGATGCCGGCCGGCCTGGGCGCACGCGACACGCTGCGCACCGAGATGGGCTACCCGCTGCACGGGCAGGATCTGTCGCTCGACATCACGCCCGTGCAGGCACGCTCCACCTGGGCGATCGGCTGGTCGAAGCCGGCGTTCTGGGGACGCGATGCGTTGCTGCGCGAGAAGGACGAGGGTCCGCGGCGGTTGTTGTGGGGGATCGAAGCGCTCGATCGCGGTATTCCGCGCACCCACATGCCGGTGCTGTCGGCCGACGGTGCCGAGATCGGCGAGGTCACGAGTGGGACGTTCTCACCGACGCTGAAGAAGGGCATCGGCCTGGCGTTGGTCGCGACCGGCAACGACGTCGCTGCAGGCAGCGAGGTCGCGATCGACGTACGCGGCCGACGCAGCGCGGTGCGCGTGGTGCGCCCGCCGTTCGTCGAGTCACACGTCAGGTAGCCGGCACCGCGTCGGCTTCGTCGGCCGGCGGTGATGGCGGCGACTCATCCGGAAGCGGCGCGCGCAATGCGCGAGTGGTCGTGTTGATGAACGCGGCGAACGGGACCGCGATGAACGCGCCGGGAATGCCGGCGAGCAGCGTGCCGGTCACGACGACGAGCGCGATCGCAAGCGGGTGCAGTTCGACGCTACGGCTCATGATGACCGGTTGCAGCAGGTGCGCCTCGAGTTGGACGAGCACCACGATCGCGATCGCGAC
>DATGFB010000259.1:0-5110 GCA_035309605.1 Jatrophihabitantaceae bacterium | reverse complement strand
GAAGACGGTCATCATCGGTGACAACACTTCGCACCTCCAGTCACATCAGTCACAGGGCTCGCGTCAAAGCTAGAGGGCAGGTTGAGGTTGACCCTGCACGTCGCCCGGCGTGTCGGACGTCCGTGTCGTTGCCGTAATCGGCGCCGTTACGGCTGTTATCGCGATCGATCAGGCGGTGTGGGCAACGCGGACAACCGCGACAGCATCGTGCGCCCGCGCACCTCCTCGGCGGTCACGGCGAACGCGATGTGGTCGCGCCAGCCGCCGTCGATGTCGAGGAAACGCTCGTAGTACCCCTCGCGGCGCAGTCCGAGCTTCTCGACGACGCGCAGGCTGGCCGTGTTCTCGGGGCGGATGTCGACCTCGACGCGGTGCAGGCCGACGCCGTCGAAGCAGTGGTCGATGACGAGTGCGAGCGCGGTCGGTGTGATGCCGCGACCTGCGACGGACTGGTCGACCCAGTACCCGACGGTGCACGAGCGCAGCGCACCGTGCACCACGTTCGACACGTTCATCTGGCCGACGAACGAGCCCGCGTAGGTGACGACGAACGGCAGCATCGTGCCGGCCCGTCCCGACTTGCGCAGCGCCGACAGCAGCGCCGGCCACGAACCGATCGCATTGCGCTCGGCCCAGCTGTGCGGCGAGGTCGGCTCCCACTTGAGCAACCACATCTCGTTGCGCATGCGGATCTCGCTCCACGCCTTGCCGTCGCGCAGCCGCGGTGGGCGCAGGCCGACCGCCCCGGCGCTGAGCCGAGCAGGCCAGCCCGGGTGCGCGCTCAACGGTTCGACAAGAGCAACGGGATGACCGTCACGCGCGAACCCGCAACGATCTCGGTGACCGATTCGTCGATGACGACCAGGCAGTTGGCCGACGCCATCGACGCGATCAGGTGCGACGCGGCGCCGCCGGCGAAGGACACGCTGTAGCCACCGTTGGCTTCGCGATGCAAGACGCCGCGACGGTACTGCCTGCGTCCTGCAGGACTGCGCGCCCCCTCGAGCGCGATCGCCTGCACCGTGGCGCGTTGCACGCTGCGCTTGCCGAGCAACTTGCGGATCGCGGGACGGACGAACACCTCGAACGACACCAGCGCGCTCACCGGATTGCCCGGCAAGCAGAAGATCGGCACGCGGTTGCCGAGATGCCCGAAGCCTTGCGGCTTGCCGGGCTGCATCGCGACCTGCACGAACTCGACGGTGCCGAGTTCGGACAGTGCCTGCTTCACCACGTCGAACGCACCCATACTCACGCCGCCCGTCGTGACGAGCACGTCCGCCCGCAGCAACTGGTTCTCGAGCACGTCGAGCAGCTTGGAGTGATCGTCAGGGACGATGCCGATGCGCCGGGCGTCCGCACCCGCGTCCTTCGCCGCGGTCGCGATGAGGTACGAGTTCGAATCGGTGACCTCGCCGAACGACGGCACCTGGCCGACCTCGACGAGCTCGCTGCCCGTCGAGATAACGAGCACTCGCGGCCGCGGCCGCACGACGACTCGATCGCGTCCGATCGCAGCGAGCAGCGCGATCTGCTGCGGACCGAGCGCCGCACCCGCGCCGAGCGCCAGCGCGCCCGCGGCCAGATCCTCGCCGGTGCGGCGCACGCATTCGCCGGTGCGCACCGGGCGCCCGATGCGTACCCGGGCAACGCCGCGGTCGGTGTCTTCCAACGGGATCACCGCATCGGCACCGGCCGGGATCGGCGCGCCGGTCATGATGCGCATCGCCAGTCCCGGTCCCATGCCGGCACGCGACGTCGCACCGGCAAGGACGTCGCCGACGACGGGCATCTCGACCAGGTGCTCTGCCGACGCGCTGCGCGTGTCGACGGCGCGGACCGCGTAACCGTCCATCGCGGAGTTGTCGAAGCTCGGCAACGGGATGTCCGTGACGACGTTCTCGGCCAGCAGCAGCCCTTGCGCGTCGAGCAGCGTCACCTCGATCGGTTCGATCGAGCCGATGCCGTCGAGCACGATCGCGAGGTGCTCGTCGACGGACCGCAGACGATCCTCGTCAGCCACGGACCTGCCTTCCGGTCGGAGATGGTCGGTCAGTCGAGCTTCGACACATACTCCCTCAGCCACGCTACGAAATCCGGTCCTATGTCGGGGTGTCGGGCCGCGATCTGCATGACCGCCTTGACGTACTCGAGCCGATCACCGGTGTCATAGCGCCGCCCGCGGAACACCACGCCATGCACTGGTGTACCCGCGCGAGCCAGCTCGCGCATCGCGTCGGTCAGCTGTATCTCGCCGCCGGCGCCAGGTGCCGTCGCGCGGAGTGCGTCGAAGATCTCCGGTGGCAGCACGTAGCGGCCGATGATCGCGAGCGTGCTCGGCGCGACATCGGGCTGCGGCTTCTCGACCAGGTCGGCGATCGCGACGACGTCGTCGGTCACGTCCGCGCCGTCCGCCGGTGCGACGCAGCCGTACTTGCGGATCTCCTCGCGCGGCACGTCGATCAGGCCGAGCACGATGCCGCCGTGCTGCGCCTGCACCTCGAGCATGGGTCCGAGCAACTCATCGCGGTCGTCGATGATGTCGTCGGGCAGCAACACGGCGAACGCCTCTCCCGCAACGAATTGCTCACCGTGCGCAACGGCGTCACCCAGTCCACGTGGAGTGCGCTGTTCGACGTAACTCAGCCGCGCGAACTCGCCCGGCGTGTGCAGCCGGCGCACGGCGTGCAGCATCTGCTCGTCGCCTTTGGCTTCGAGCGCCGCCTCCAGACCGGGATCGGCCGCGAAGTAGTCGCGGATCGCGGCCTTGCCCTCGCTGAGCACCAGGACGACGTCGGTGATGCCTCTGGCGCTGGCCTCGGCAACCACGAACTCCAACGCCGGCGTCGACACGAGAGGGGCGAGTTCCTTCGGCACCGATTTGGTCAGCGGCAGGAAGCGGGTACCGCGACCCGCGGCGGGAATGAGCGCCTTCGTCACGCGCTGGCTCGCCATGTCGGGAGGGTAACCGGGTGACAATTGCGGTGTGCAGCCGGCGGAGAAGGGCGAGCTGCGGAGAACGCTGCTCGACGCGCGGACGGCACGCAGCGAGGCCGAGCTGCTCGCCGCACGAGCCGCGCTCCGTGGATTCGTGGTCGCTCGGTGCGCTGCGCAGTCGTGGCGCGTGGTCGCCGCTTACGTGCCGTTGCGCGGCGAGCCAGGCTCCATCGAGTTGCTCGACGAGCTGGTCGACGCAGGCGTCCGCGTCCTCATCCCGTTCCTGCTGTCCGACCGCGACCTCGATTGGACCGCGTGGGGCTCGGACGAGCAGCTCGGCGTGGATGCGATCACCCAGGCTGACGCGGTGCTCGCGCCAGCGACAGCGGTGTCGCGCCGCGGGGTTCGGCTCGGCCGAGGCGGCGCGTCCTACGACCGCGCACTGACCAGGGTCGGGCCGGACGCGACGGTGGCGGCGCTCGTCTTCGACAACGAGGTCCTCGAGGAGCTGCCCGCCGATCCATGGGACGTGCCGGTGGGCTGGGCGGTGACGCCGTCCGGATGGACGCGCCTCACACCCTGAAGGAGTCGACGGGAATGCCGGCGTAGGTCACCATAGTTAGCAGTCATAGGCTTGGAGTGCCAGAAGTGCTCGGGCGTTCGCCCGAGACAGATCGCCGGAGGACGAACCGCATGCCCACGTATCAGTACGTCTGCACCGAACCGGAGTGCGGTAGTCGGTTCGAGCTCGTGCAGTCGTTCACCGACCCGGCGGCGTCAGAGTGCCCGGTGTGCACCGGATCGGTACGCAAGGTGTTCTCGTCGGTCGGCGTGGTCTTCAAGGGTTCAGGCTTCTACCGCAACGACAGCCGCGAGGCGGCCAAGTCCTCGTCGACGTCTTCGTCGAACGGCTCGAAGGACTCGAAGGACTCGAAGAGCTCGAGCGCGTCGGGGTCCGCGTCGACGCCCGCGTCGACAGGTTCGAGCACCTCGACGACATCGACACCGTCCGCGACGCCGTCCTCGACCGCAGCCGCCGCGTCCTGACCCGTCCCCAGGCCGGACCGCCGTCCACAGGGCGGCCAAGATCCCGTTCTCGAGTCGCCGGCGCGACCTAGCGTTGCGCCCATGGCTGCTACCTCGCCGCTCCGCGTGCTCGCCGGTTGGCCGCGCCGCGCCGCGGCCGCGCTGTGTTTGGTGCTCGCTCTTGCGACCGCGATATCGCACCCGCGCTCCCAGGCTGCGCGCGCCGCGCCGGCTCGGGTACCGGCCGGCCTGGTCGCGACGACCGCGGTCGTGTCCGAGGACGCCACGGCGTTCGTGCACGTCGGCGACCGCATAGATCTCGTAGCGCCGGCCGACTCGGCACTCGGGCAAGGTGGTACCGCGTCACCGACCGTCGTGGCGAGCGGTGTGCAGGTGCTCGCGATGCATCCCTCGTCCAGCAGCCTCAGCGGGCCGCGATCCGTGCAGCTGCTCGTCGCAGCACGTCGCGACGTGGCCGTGCAGATCGCGGCACACCAAGGCACGCAGGTCCTCGCGGCGATCAGCGCGCCGCCCTAGCATTTCGGCCATTGGCGGCGAATCGCTCGCCGGAGGCCGACGGAGGTGTGACGTGCTCAAAGGATTCAAGGAATTCATCTTGCGCGGCAACGTGGTCGACCTGGCCGTTGCGGTCGTCATCGGCACCGCGTTCACCGCGGTGGTCACCGCACTCGTCAAAGACCTGCTCACCCCGTTGATCGCCGCGATCTTCGGCAAGCACGACTTCAGCGCTCTGTTCTTCACGGCGAACAAGAGCAAGTTCGCGTACGGCGACTTCATCAACGCCGTCATCCAGTTCGTGCTCGTCGCGGCGGCGATCTACTTCTTCGTCATCGTCCCGGTCAAGAAGTTGACCGAGCTGCGCGCGCGTCGCCGGGCCGCGGGCGAGGAGGCCGAAGAGGCCGACATACCGAGCGACGAACTGCTCGTGCTGCGCGAGATCCGCGACCTGCTCGGCGCGCAGCGCAGCGCGTAGCCACACGTCAGTCGCCGTGATGCGGCGGCCGTTCGCGGCGGTACCACTCGTCGTCGCGTTCGGCCGGCTCGTCACCCCAACCGACCTCACGTTCGTCGCTCGTGCGCTCGGGCAGCACCGGCTGGTCGTCGGCCCGCTGACCTGCATCGTCAG
>DATGFB010000258.1:0-7407 GCA_035309605.1 Jatrophihabitantaceae bacterium | reverse complement strand
GTCCGGCAGGACTGCGTCCAGCGCGAAGGCCGGCCGTACCTCGTGGCCGTTCGCGCAGAAGAACGACACGCGTTGCCGAGGCGCCGACTCGCCACGTTCCTTCTCCCCCATCGGTCCGGCGCCCACACGGCTGCCGCGGATGGCACTGCCACCAGCCACGCGTTTCCCTCTCGAGTTCGTCCGTCGCGCCCGGCGCGCGCCGGTCAGCTGTTCTTGTAGAGCAGTCCGAGCCCGATGATGCAGATGGCCCAGACGATGCCGGCGATGACCGTCAGTCTGTCGAGATTTCGCTCGACCACGGACGAGCCGGAGAGGTTGGAGTAGAACGACCCGCCGAACATCGACGAGAGGCCGCCGCCCTTGCCGCGGTGCAACAGCACCAGCACCACGAGCAGCAGGCTCGTGATTATGAGCACGATGGACAGGGTGGTGATCATCGGTTCGCCTCGGTCGGTCGGATGAGCTCGCACGAGCTCGGATGAGCGTTGCCGGACAAGATTACCTGGGCTGAGTGAAACTGCTTGCGGGAGCGCCCGCCGCGAGGCAGATAGACGCGAATTCCGCGCCGTCGAGACTCGCTCCGCCCACGAGCGCGCCGTCCACATCCGGCTGCGCGAGCATCTCGGCGGCGTTGGACGCCTTGACCGAACCGCCGTAGAGGATCCGCACGCCGGCGGCGAGATCGGGGCTGTAGGTGCGGCCGATCCGTTCGCGGATCGCGCCGCACACCTCTTGCGCGTCCTGGGGCGTGGCGACCTCGCCGGTACCGATCGCCCAAATCGGTTCGTATGCGATGACGATCGACTCGGCATGCTCGGCGGGTACGCCGTCGAGCGCCCGGTCGATCTGCAACCGGCAATGGTCCAGATGACCGAGTTCGCGACGGATCTCGATCGACTCGCCGCTGCACAGAATCGGCGTGAGGCCGTTACGGAACGCGGCCTTCACCTTGGCGTTGACGAGCTCGTCGCTCTCGTGGTGGTACTGGCGACGCTCTGAGTGGCCGACGACGACATACGTGCAACCGAGCTTGGCCAGCATCGGCCCGCCGACATCGCCCGTGTACGCACCCGCGTCGTGTTCGGACAGGTCCTGCGCTCCGTACTTCAGCAGCAACCGGTCGCCGTCGACGAGCGTCTGCACGCTGCGGATCGAGATGAACGGCGGCAGCACGGCGACGTCGACCTTGCTGTAGTGCTCTTCCTTCAGGCTGAACGCGATCTTCTGGGTCAGCGCGATCGCCTCGAGGTGGTTCAGGTTCATCTTCCAGTTGCCGGCGATCAGCGGCTTCCGAAGGGAGTTTGCGACCCGAGCATGAGCACCGCTGTCGTGCGCCACTCAGGCCTCGTCCAGCACGGCGACACCGGGCAGCGTCTTGCCCTCGAGGTACTCGAGCGACGCGCCGCCGCCTGTCGAGATGTGGGTGAACGAGTGGGCGTCGATGCCGAGCGCGCGCACCGCGGCGGCCGAGTCTCCGCCGCCGACGACCGACAGGCCGCTGACCGAAGCAACTGCCTGAGCCACGCCTCGCGTGCCCTCGGCGAACGGCGCGACTTCGAACACGCCCATCGGCCCGTTCCAGAAGACCGTCTGGGCTTCCTTGAGCACGGCGGCGAACGTCTGCACGGAGTCGGGGCCGATGTCGAGACCCTTCCCGCCGGCCGGAATGCGGTCCGCCGGCACGACCTGCGTCGGCGCGTCCGCACTCACCTCGCCGGCGACGACGATGTCGGACGGCAAGACGATCCGTCCGGGGTACTCCGTGAGGAAGCGCGCGCAGTTGTCGATCTGATCTGCTTCGAGCAGCGAGTCGCCGACCTCATGGCCTTGCGCGGCGAGGAACGTGAAGCACATGCCACCGCCGACGAGCAACTTGTCGACCTTCGGCAGCAGCGACTCGATGACCGCGAGCTTGTCGCTCACCTTCGAGCCGCCGAGCACGACCGCGTAGGGACGCTTGGGTTCGCCGCTGAGCTGGCGCAGCACCGCGAGCTCGTCGCGCACGAGGTCGCCGACGTAATGCGGCAGCAGTTGCGCCACGTCGTACACCGACGCGTGCTTGCGGTGCACGGCGCCGAAGGCGTCCTCGACGAACGCGCCCCCCTCGTCCTCACCTCCGGTGAGAAACGCGAGGCACTTGGCGAACGACAGCCGCTCCTTGTCGTCCTTGCTCGTCTCACCGGTGTTGAATCGGACGTTCTCGAGCAGAAGCAACTCGCCGTCGTGCAACTCCTCGGCGAGCAGCCGGGCGCTGGTGCCGACGGTGTCGAGCGCGAAGTCGACCGGGCGGCCGAGCAACTGCGCGAGCCGATCGGCGACGGGCCGCAGGCTGTAGGCGTCGTCCGGTTCGCCCTTGGGCCGGCCGAGGTGCGCCGCGACGATCACGCGCGCACCGTGATCGAGCAGCTTGGTCAGCACGGGCAGCGTCGCGCGGATGCGCCCGTCGTCGGTCACGCGGTGCGGCGCGTCGGCCGACAACGGCACGTTCAGGTCGGAACGGACCAGGATGCGGCGTCCTTTGACGCCGTGCTTGAGCAGGTCGTCGAGCGTCTTCAAGTCAGAGACCCGTGCCGACGAGCCGCACGACGTCGGCGAGACGGTTGGAGTAACCCCATTCGTTGTCGTACCAGCCGACGACCTTGACCTGGTTGCCGATCACCTTCGTCAGGCCCGCGTCGAAAATGCACGACGCCGGGTCGGTGACGATGTCGGTGCTGACGATCTGGTCCTCGGTGTAGGTGAGGATGCCCTTGAGTTGCCCGTCAGCGGCGGCACGGTAGGCCTCCTTGACCTCGTCCACCGTCGTGTCGCGACCCGTCGTGACGGTGAGGTCGGTGGCCGATCCGGTCGGGACGGGGACGCGCAGCGCGTAACCGTCCAGCTTGCCCTTGAGGTTCGGCAGCACCAGCCCGATCGCCTTCGCCGCACCCGTGGACGTCGGCACGATGTTCAGCGCGGCAGCGCGGGCCCGGCGCAGGTCTTTGTGCGGTCCGTCCTGCAGGTTCTGGTCCTGCGTGTACGCGTGGATGGTCGTCATCAGGCCGCGCTCGATGCCGAACGCGTCGTCGAGCACCTTCGCCAGCGGGCCGAGGCAGTTGGTCGTGCACGAAGAGTTCGAGACGATCGTGTGCCGCTCGGGGTCGTAGGCGCCGTCGTTCACGCCCATGACGATCGTGACGTCCTCATCCGTCGCCGGGGCGGAGATGATGACCTTCTTCGCACCGCCGGAGTCGACGTGCTTGCGCGCCTCTGCCGCCTTGGTGAAGAAGCCGGTCGACTCGATGACCACGTCGACGCCCAGGTCGCGCCACGGCAGGGCGGCGGGGTCGCGTTCAGCCAGGATCTTGACCGTCTTGTCGCCGACGCGGATGCCGCCGTCGACGACGCTGATCGGCTCGGGGAAGCGGCCGAGGATGCTGTCGTACTTCAGCAGGTGCGCCATGGTGGCGACATCGCCGAGGTCGTTCGCGGCAACGATCTCGATGTCGTGTCCGGACGCGGCGACCGCCCGGTAGAAGTTGCGGCCGATGCGGCCGAATCCGTTGATGCCCACCCGAACCGTCACAGCAAAACTCCCTGTCAAGAACGACGACGCTCAAGCCAAACCCTATATGCCTCCCGAGAACGCGCGTGACTACCCGGAGGTAACCATCGAGCGATGAGCGCTCGCGCGAAGAGCGGGCCCGTGGCGGCCGAAGGCCGCTGCACCAGAACGACGACCGGGGGCCACAGGCCCCCGCGAGGAGGCTCGGCTGGGCCCGACAAGTCCAGCGATGAGCGCTCGCGCGAAGAGCGGGTAGAAACTACGGCGCGAGCATTTCGGGGGTTACTGCCGACTCGGTGTCCGGGACGCCTAGTTCGGCGGCGCGTTTGTCGGCCATGGCGAGCAGGCGGCGGATGCGGCCCGCGACGGCGTCCTTCGTCATGGCGGGGACGGACAGCGAGCCCAGTTCCTCGAGCGAGGCCTGCTTGTGCTCGAGGCGTAGCCGGCCGGCCTGCAGCAGGTGATCCGGCGCGTCGTCGCCGAGGATCGCGAGGGCGCGTTCGACGCGGGCTCCGGCCGCGACTGCGGCCCGGGCAGAGCGGCGCAGGTTGGCGTCGTCGAAGTTCGCCAGGCGGTTCGCCGTCGCCCGCACCTCGCGCCGCAGCCGGCGCTCCTCCCAGACCAGCCGGGAGTCCTCGGCGCCCAGCCTCGTGAGCAGGTCGGCGATCGCGTCGCCGTCGCGGACCACGACTCGATCGCTGCCGCGCACCTCGCGGGCCTTGGCCGAGATGCCGAGCCGACGGCCCACGCCGACGAGCGCGAGCGCCGCCTCGGCGGACGGGCAGGTGATCTCGAGGGCGGACGCGCGGCCGGGCTCGGTGAGCGATCCGTGGGCGAGGAACGCACCGCGCCACGCGGCGACGGCGTCGCCGATGCCGCCCGCGACCACGTGGTGTGGCAGGCCCTTGACCGGACGCCCGCGCAGATCGATGAGGCCGGCCTGCCGGGCCAGGCCCTCGCCGTCGCGCGCTACCCGGACCAGGTAGCGGCTGCCGCGGCGCAGCCCGCCGCCGGTCACGATCTGGACCTCGGATCCGTAGCCGTAGATGTCGGCGATCTCCTTGCGCAGCCGGCGCGCGACCGAGCCGGTGTCGAGCTCGGCTTCGATGACGATGTGACCGCCGACGAGATGCAGCGCGCCGGCGAAGCGCAGCATCGTCGCCATCTCGGACTTACGGGCGGACATCTTGGTGACCGGTACGCGGCTGAGTTCGTCTTTCACCGCTGCGGTCATCGCCATCCGTCTTCACCCTCCGTACCGGTCGAGCCGACAGGGCTGTCCATGGCCTGCTGTAAGGCCGCACTCAGCCGCTTCGGATCGTGTCGTTCGGAACTGTCGTCAGCGGCGAGCCTAGACAGTACGAGACGCGCACCGATTGCCCGCACGTAGGTCGACAGTTCTTTGACGTCCGAAACCGCGTCGACGTCGGCGAGCACCGCGTCGATACGCAGCCCGCCGAACGGTTCGGCGTGTGCGCGCAGCAGCCGGACGAGCTCGTGCGGCGCGTACTCGTCGGTCTCCCCCGCCTGTGGCACGAGGTTCAGCGTGACGATGATCCGCGCGCGCGTGGTGCACAGTGCCTTGCCCAGCTCGCGCAGCAGCAGATGCGGGATGACGCTGGTGAACCACGAACCCGGCCCCAGCACGACGACGTCGGCCTCGCGTACCGCGTCGACCGCCTCCGAACACGCCGGAGCACCCGGCGGCAGCAGCTTGACCGACCTGATCCGCCCCGGCGTCGCCGCGATCGACGACTGTCCGCGGATCAACCGGGTGCGACCCGGGTCGTCCGGGTCGAAGCGATCAGCCTCGGCCACGAGATCGAGCGGCACCGGGCTCATCGGCAGCACCCGCCCGACCGCGCCGACCAGCTCGCACACCTGCGCGAGGGCCCGCTTGGGGTCCGCGTCGCGTTCGAGCATGCCGGTGAGCAGCAGGTTGCCGAGCGGGTGCCCGGCCAGCACGCCGGAACCGCCGATGCGGTGCTGAAGCAAGTCGGCCCACTTCTGGTGCTCCGGCTCGGGCCCGGCGAGCGCGGCGACCGCCATGCGCAGGTCACCCGGCGGCAGCACGTGCAGTTCGCGGCGGATACGGCCGGACGAGCCGCCGTCGTCGGCCACGGTGACGACCGCGGTGAGGTCGGTGGTGAGGAGGCGTAGCGCGGTCAGCGACGCGTGCAGGCCGTGTCCGCCGCCGAGCGCGACGACGCGCGGCGGGCTACTCACGGCCGAGATCCCGGTGCACGACCGTCGCGCGCACCCCGCGCTCGGTGAGGATGTCGGCGAACTGTTGGGCCATGACCACCGAGCGGTGCTTGCCGCCCGTGCAGCCGACCGCGAGCGTCAGGTACCGCTTGCTCTCGCGGATGTAGCCCGCGCCGATGATCTCGAGAATCTCGGCGTAGCGGTCCAGGAACGTCTTCGCGTCCTGCTGACCGAGCACGTAGTCGATCACCTCGTCGTCGCGGCCGGTCAGCTCGCGCAGCTCGGGGATCCAGAACGGGTTCGGCAGGAAGCGCACGTCTACGACGAGATCGGCGTCGACGGGCAGCCCGTACTTGTAGCCGAACGAAACGACGGTCGCGCGCAGCTCGGGAACCTCGTCGAGTGAGCCGCCGGACGCGAACGCCGACTCGATCGCCGCGCGCAATTGATGCACGGTGCGGTCGCTCGTGTCGAGCACGAGGTCGGCCTCAGCGCGCAGTCCGGACAGCACCTGCCGTTCGGCCGCGATGCCGTCGACGAGCCGCCCGTCGCCCTGCAGCGGATGCGCGCGGCGCACGTCTCGAAGCGCCGTACCAAGACTTCGTCGCGAGCTTCGAGGAACAGCACGCGCGGGCGATGGCCGCGTTCGGCGAGATCGCGCAGCACACCGAGCAGGTCGGACGAGAACGCGCGGCTGCGCACGTCCATCACGACGGCGAGCCGGGTGACCGCGCCCTGACTGCGGCTGCCGAGGTCGACCAGCGTCGCCACGAGTTCGGGCGGCAGGTTGTCGACGACGAAGTAGCCGAGGTCCTCGAGGCACTTCGCCGCCGTGTTGCGGCCCGCGCCGGACAGGCCGGTGACGATGGCGATCTCGATACCACCGGGCTCGTCGGTCACGCTGGCGCTCCGCTCGTCGGGTCGTCGTCGAGGATCTCACCTGTCGTGACGTTCACGGCAGCAGGCGCGGATGTCGCCGCGAGTGCCGCGGCAATCGTTTCGGCGGTTCGCCGGCCGATGCCGGGAACCTCGACGAGTTCGGCGACCGTCGCGGACTTGAGTCGCTTGACGGAGCCGAAGTGCCGCAGCAGCGCTTTGCGCCGCGTCTCGCCCAGCCCCGGCACGTCGTCGAGGACGGAGGTCGTCATCGCGCGCGAACGCTTCTCGCGGTGGTAGGTAATGGCGAATCGGTGCGCCTCGTCGCGTACCCGTTGCAGCAGGTAGAGGCCTTCGGACGTGCGCGGCAGAATCGCCGGGTACTGCTCGCGCGGCAGCCAGACCTCTTCGAGTCGCTTCGCCAGCCCGACGAGCGCCACGTCGTCGATGCCCAGGTCGTCGAGCACCGCCTGCGCCGCGGCGACCTGCGGCGCGCCGCCGTCGACGACGAGCAGGTTCGGCGGGTAGGCGAACTTGCGCGGCTTGCCGGTGGTCGGGTCGATGCCGGGCTTGGTCTCAGCCGCCTCGGCTACCGGGTCGGAGTCGGCGTCGGCACCGGCCCTGACCTGCTCGTCGAGGTAGCGGGCGAAGCGGCGGCGCACGGCCTCGGCAATCCAGTCGGTGTCGCCGGTTCCCCCGCGCATCGCGAAGCGGCGGTACTCGCTCTTGCGGGCCAGCGCGTCCTCGAACACGACCATGGACGCGACCGGGTTGGTGCCCTG
>DATGFB010000257.1:0-4216 GCA_035309605.1 Jatrophihabitantaceae bacterium | reverse complement strand
GTACCCGGCGGGTTGCGTCGACGCCGACGACCCGACGGCCGGCTTCCGCGCATCCGTGTCGCAACTGCTCGCCGATTGGGTGCGTCTCGAACGGTGCCCGTACGCGATCGAAATCGCGGATCACGTGATCGTCGCGCCCGCACTGGCCGGCGTCGCAGCCGTCGAGATAGCAGTGCACGGATGGGATATCTCGCAGGCAAGCGGTCAGCGCCGGCCCATCCCGGCGGATCTGGCGGCCGACCTGCTCGCCGTGTCGGAGTACCTGGTGCCGGACACGAATCGGCACCCGCTGTTCGCCGATCCGGTCACGGTCTCGGCATCGGCCGGCTCGAGCGAGCGGCTACTCGCGTACCTCGGCCGCGCCGCGCATTGAGGAGTCACGATCGCATCGCGGCTTCAAGCAGCTCGGCGACCTCGGGGCTCGGCTGCTTCGGCTGCTGCGGGTCCACCGTGATTCCGTCCGTGGACGCGCCCGCATCGAGCAGCAGGCGAACGACGGCGGGCCAGTCAGGATCTTGCGTGTTGTCCGGGCGTTCCCCGCTGCCGACCGCGGCCCAGTCCAGCGGCGTGCTGTCCCACTGCGCGTCGCGCGCTTCGATGTCGGCGCCGCGTGCGAGCAGCAGCCGCACGATATGTGCGGCACCGCTGTACGCGGCCAGATGCAGCGCAGTCGCACCGTCGCCGTTGCGGGTATCGGCCGGGATGCCCACGTCGAGCAACAACTCGACTGCGGCAAGCCTGCCGGATTCCGCCGCCGTCACGATCGAGGACCGTTGCTCTGCGTCCAACGTGTCGACGAGATCCGGATGCGCGGCAGCGCGTCCGAGCGCATCGGCACGATCCCCGCGTTGGCACGCGGCCAGCAACCGGTCGGCCTCGGTCGTGTCGTCGCGCGCGCCGAGCCGTTGCAGCATCTCGACGAGGTCCTCCCGTCCGTGCCCGATTGCCAGCCGGATCGGCGACCGCCCTTCGCCTCCAGGCGCGTCGGGATCCGCGCCGTGCTCGACGAGCAGGCCGAGCAGTAGCGGCGGGACGCCGGCCCGAACGGCGGCGTAGACAGTCGGAACGGGCGGCTCACCTTCGTGGCTCGCCCCGAACAGTTCGGCCGGTACCGGCCGATTCGGTTCGACACCCGCTTCGAGCAGCAGCCGAACCGCAGCCGTGTCGCCGGTACTGATGGGCGCGGCGAGTGCGGTGCTCGTGGACACGTCGGGCATGGCGTCGAGCACCAGGCGCAACGTCTCGTGTTCGTCGCCGCCGCCGAAGCCGGCGAGGTACAGATCGTGGTCGTCCGGCACTGCGCCGCGCTCGAGCAGCAGCCGGACGATCGGCGCGTTCGCCTCACCCGCGATCGCGCAGCGCAGCGGCGTCCAGCCACCGCCCGGACGTCTGCCGGGAGCGGCCGACAACGGATCCGCCTCCGCATCGAGCAACATGCGAGCGACCGCGACCATGCCGTCCGCCCGACGTGGGTCGAGTCGGTGCCATCGGGAAGCGCATACGAGATGAAGCGCGGTCCAGCCGGTGCGCTCGTCCCGACGTGTCGCGTCCTCCGGAACTCGGCTCAGATGTTCTCGGACGGGGTCGACGTCACCGAGTACAACGGCGGCGGCAAAGCCTGTGCGAGCAATCTCCGGGTTGGCCTCGAGCATGCGCGCTGCGCGTCCGGTCCAATCGCGAATGCTGGCCTCGCAGAACGCGGCGACCAGGTCGTCCGCTTTCACGTCGGGATCAGTCGGAGGTGTCACAACACCTGCAAGCTATCCTTTACGGCGGCTCAGCGGTGTTCGGGGTTGGGGAAGTCGAATCGGCAGCCGGCATCCCACTCGGACCGCTGATTGCCGTGCGCGGGAATGCCGCCCGCGTCTTTGACCATGCGCGCGAGGTGTAGCAGGTTCCATGTCATGAACGTGGTGTTGCGGTTGGTGAAGTCGTTCTGCGGACCACCCGACCCGGGATCGAGATAGGACGGGCCAGGGCCGGCCTCGCCGATCCAGCCCGCATCGGCTTGAGGTGGAATGACGTAACCCAGGTGCTGCAGCGAGTACAAGATGTTCATGGCGCAGTGTTTGACGCCGTCCTCGTTACCGGTGACGAGGCACCCTCCGACGCGTCCGTAGTAGGCGTACTGGCCCGCGTCGTTGAGCAGGTGCGAGTTGCCGTACAGCCTTTCGATGATCTTCGTGCAGACCGAGGACTTCTCCCCGAGCCAGATCGGTGTGCAGAGCACGAGGATGTCCGCGGCCTTGACCTGCTCGAAGATCGCCGGCCACTCGTCGCGAGGCCAGCCGTGTTCGGTCATGTCCGGCCACACTCCGGTCGCGATGTCGCGGTCGACCGCGCGGACCTCGTCGACGGTCACGCGTTGGCGACGCATGATCTCCATCGAGATCGCGGCGAGGCCCTGGGTGTGGGACAGCTCCGGTGACTTCTTCAACGTGCAGTTGACGAACAGCGCCCGAAGGTCGGAGAAGTCCCACCGATCCTGACGGCACAGCGCTTCCTGCTTCGGGGCGAGTTCAACCATGGACAGTGGTCCCGGCTCGTCGGCCGCGCGTTACATCGCGATGCAGGTGAGCCATCTAGCCGGCCCGCCATTTCCGGTACAGCGCAATGAGCTCGTCCTGCACCTGCGGATCGAGTGACTCCGGCTCGATGCGGCCGGTGACCGCAATCGTGGTGCGGATCTGCTCGAGGTAGGTGGTGCAGTGCGGACAGTCGGCGACGTGGGCCTCGAATCGTGCGCGATCGCTACGCGAGAGCGCTCCGTCGAGGTAGTCGGTGACGAGCTCGACCGCCTGGCGGCAGACCAGCGGGCGGCGGCGCGAGACGATGCGCATCCCTCAGCCCTCCCGCATCTCTGCGTCGAGCAGTTGCCGCAGCCGCGCACGGCCGCGGTGCAGCAACACGCGTTGGTTGGCCTCGCTGATTCCCAACACGTCACACGCCTCGCCTGATGACAGTCCGTCGACGTCGCGCAGCGTTACGACTTCACGCTGATTCGCGGGTAACGAGTACAGACATTCACGCAGTCGCCCTCGCATCGCCTGGGCGGTCAACCGCTCCTCGACCTGCTCGGTCCACGGTACGGGCGGATCGGCCCAGGCACCGTCCGCCCTGAAGTGGTCCGCGGTCTCGGCCGGCCCGGTCAGGTCGAGCGGGGTCTCGCGGCGCTCGCGCGCGCCCGCACTGCGCGCTCGGTTGAGCACGATGCGGTACAGCCACGTCTTCAGCGACGACCGGCCCTCGAACTTCTCGATGCCGCGCAACACACCGAGCCAGGCTTCCTGCACGACTTCTTCGGCGACGTCGCGATTCGGCACATACGCAGTGGCCAGCCGGACCATCGCGGCGTGATGGCGGCGAACGACGATCGCGAACGCGTTCTCGTCACCCGCGCGGAGCCGAGCGAGAAGCTCGACCTCGTCGGTCGTCGTCACGCCGCCAGCGTAGGACCCGGGAGCCTCAATCGTCGTCAGGCGGACGGGTTTGTAACGCGGCCCGACGACGAGCGGACTACGTCGGCGTCAACTCATCCGATGCGGGGGGATCAGCAATGACAGCAACGATCGACGAGGCGCGGCTCGAGCAGTTCATGGGCGGCATGATCGGGCACATGATCGGCGGGGCGCTGTGCTTCGGCGTGTGGCTCGGCGACCAACTCGGTTTGTACCGAGCGCTCGCCGAGGGCGGCCCGAGCACTGCCGACGAGCTGGCTGAGCGGACCGGTACGAACGCGCGGCTCGTGCGCGAGTGGCTCGACGGGCAGGCTGCCGGGCGTCTCGTGGACCGCGACTCGGACACGGATCGGTACACGTTGTCACCGGAGGCGGTTGCGGCGCTCGCTGACGACTCGTCGCCGGTGTTCGTCGCGCGCGGCATGAACGCCTTCGCGTCGATGTTCATCGATCACGACAAGATTCGCGGCGCGTTCCTCGACGACGGCTCGCTGAGTTGGGGCGATCACCACCCGTGCTTGTTCACCGGCACGGAATGGTTCTTCCGCACCGGTTACCGGGCCTACTTGCCGACGGAGTGGTTACCGGCATTGGACGGCGTGGAAGCAAAGCTGCGTTCCGGCGCTCGCGTCGCCGACATCGGTTGTGGGCACGGCGCATCAGCTGTCGTGATGGCTGAGGCATATCCGTCCGCCACCATCGTCGGGTTCGACTCGCACGCCGCATCGATCGACACCGCACGCAGGCGCGCGGCCGAC
>DATGFB010000256.1:0-4811 GCA_035309605.1 Jatrophihabitantaceae bacterium | reverse complement strand
CAACGACATCTCCGCGCGTGACGTGCAACTGCCGAAGACACAGTTCTACGAGGGGAAGTCGTACCCGACGTTCACTCCAGTCGGTCCTGCACTCGTCCTCGTCGAGGCTGACGAACTCAAACGATTCGGTGATCTGCGCTTGTGGTTGTCGGTGAACGGCGAAGTCCGGCAGGACAACACCGTCGCTGACATGATCTACCCGCCGGTGCAGGCGCTGCAGGCGCTGTCCCGCTTCCAGCGGATGGATCCGGGTGACCTGCTGCTGACGGGTACCCCGGTGGGCACCGCGCTCAGTGCGCCGCCCAAGCCCGTCGAGATCATCGCGGCGTTGCTGCCGCCGGCCGTGAAGTGGCGGCTCTTCTTCAAGGCCCAGGCGAAGAACATGAAGTACCTGCAGGAAGGCGACGTCGTCGAGGCAACCATCGGGACGGACGACAGCGCGATCGAGCTCGGCTCGCAGCGCACAACGGTGCGGTGGACGCGGTGACCGGCGCGCACACCCCGGGCGACGCCGCTGCTGCCGTGCCGGTGCTGATCATCGGTGCGGGACCGACCGGCCTGACCGCCGCGACGCTGCTCGGGCAGTACGGCGTGCGATGCCTTGTGCTCGACCGTTGGGAGGGCGTCTACCCGCAGCCGCGTGCCGTGCACCTGGACGACGAGATCTATCGCATCCTCGCGCGGATGGGCGTGGCCGAGGAGTTTGCGGCCATCTCGCGGCCGTGCCACGGACTGCGGCTCGTGGACCGACACCACGCAGTGCTCGGCGAATTCCGCCGTGGCACTGCGCAGGGCAAGCACGGCTTCCCCGAGGCGAACATGTTCGACCAGCCGGAGCTCGAAGAGATCCTCCGTACCAACCTCAAGCTGTTCCCGAGCGTGACGCTGCGCGGCAACGCCGACGTCGTCGAGCTGACGCAGGACGCGGCCACCGTGCACGTCGACTACGTCGACCGCGCCACCGGCGAGGAACACTCGATCGACGCGCAGTACGTGCTCGGTTGCGACGGGGCGAACAGCCTGGTGCGGACCGTGGTCGGCGCGATGATGCGCGACCTGAAGTTCGAGCAGCGCTGGCTTGTTGTGGACATGACTACGGATGCGGAGATCGAGGCGTGGGAGGGCGTGCACCAGGTGTGCGACCCCGGTCGTGCGGCCACGTACATGCGCATCGGTGCGTCCCGCTATCGCTTCGAGTTCAGGCTCGGCCCGACCGAGACGGTGGACGACTACCGCGACCCCGACGCGCTGCACCCACTCATCGCACCGTGGACGCGCGAGGTACCTATCGATGACCTGCATGTCGTGCGTGTTGCGGAGTACACATTCCGCGCGCGAGTGGCCGACCGATGGCGTGACCGGCGCATCTTTCTGCTCGGCGACGCCGCTCATCTCACGCCACCGTTCATCGGGCAGGGCCTGTGCGCCGGCGTCCGCGATGCGGCGAACCTCAGCTGGAAGCTGGCCGGCGTCCTCGACGGCTCGTTGGCGGAGCGTGTTCTCAACAGCTATGAAGCGGAACGCAAGCCGCACGCCACCGCGCTGATCCGGCTCGCCAAGATCGTCGGCACCGCGATGACCGAGGGCGGTGAGTTCGGCAACTTCCTGCGCCGGGTGTTGGCGCCGCGCCTGCACCGAATGCCGGCGTTCTCGAGCCACATCCTCAAGAGCGAGACACCGGGGTTGAAGCGCGGCGAGTTCGTCGCGCGACGGCGGCTTGGCTCGCCGCTCGGCGGCCGACTGTGCCCGAACGCCGCGGTCGCCGACGGCTCGCGCTTCGACGCATACGCCGGTGCGCAGTTCGCGATCGTGACGTCTGAGGACGTCTCATCGGCACGACGTGCGGAGGTGCAACGGCTGGGTGCTGTGCTCGTGAGCGCATCTCCAGGAAGCGACCTGCAGGCGTGGCTGCGCAACGGCAAGGCGACCTCGGCGCTCGTACGCCCTGACGGCACGGTCATGCACGCGGGTCGAGATTCGAGCGCCGCCTGCATAGCGCTGAGGGGTGTGCGATCCGGATGCACACCTTGACAGCCGCCCACCGCACGACTTGCTCACGGGATGAGCGCGGCGGTGGCGACCAGCCCGCGCCGGCTGATCGCCTCAGTCATCGGCGATCCCCGCTCCACTCAGCGCCGGCACGGTCTGCTCCCTGCGCGCAAGTGACGCGGCGCCGAGCTTGAACTGTGCGAGCTTGTCGATGACCGTCTGGCCAACGGGGGTGTGCCCCCAGATGCTGATCCCGCGATGGGTCGTCGGCTCCCACGTGCGTTCGTCCACCACGATGGGGTTCCAGCCGACCTCCCACTCGAAACCCGAGGGCGTGCGCGCGTAGTACGACAACTCCTTGTCGTTGGTGTGCTGCCCGACCGACAACGCCATGTCGAAGCCGAGTTGCTTCACCCGTTGGTACGACTGCGTCATGTCGTCGAGCGTGGCGACCTGGACGTTGACGTGCTGGATGCGGGTCCGGATCGGGTCGACGCGCAAGCCTTGTGTCGAGGCCACGGCCACGGAGTGATGCCGCTCGTTGACGCGCAAGAAGCGAATCTTCAACTTCATGCCGTTGATCGTTTCGTCGATGTAGTCGGACAGCCGCGCGTCGAATACCGCGTCGAAGTAGCCGCGAACCTTCGCAGGCTGTTTCGACGTGAGCGCGATATGCCCCATCCCGCTCTCGCCGGTGACGAATCCGGACGTGGTCATCTGCAACGGCGCATCGATGGTGCGCGCCCGCGTGAAGATCTCCTGCACGAGTCCCTTCGGGCCGGGGAAGCGCCAGAGCCGTTGGACGCCACGCAACGCCGCATCGTCGGTCGGCGCCTCGACAACGGGCACGCCGTGCGACGTCACGCGCGCGAGGATGCGGTCGAAGGTCTCGTGGTCGTCCACCTGCCAACCGACCGCGGTGACGTCTTCCTGCGGTCCGCGCGCCAGCAGGAATCGGCACTCGCGATCGTCCAACCGGAAGCGCATCGTGTTCGGATCCAGTTCGTCGAGGTGCATGCCGATCGCGTCTGCACCGAAGCGTCCCCACTCGGCGAACCGCTCCGTCTCGACGACGAGGTAACCCAGGTGGACGTTGCCGAAGATGTCGTTCATCGCTGCTCCACCAGAAACGCTCGCGCCACCTCGTTGAAGAGATCGGCGCGCTCCCATTGCACCCAGTGGCCGGCGTCGGCGACGGTGAGCAGGTCGCAGTGCGGCATGCGTGATGCGAGCATCGGACCGCCGGTCGGCCGGTTCACCTTGTCGGCCGCGCCCCAGATCACCAGCGTCGGCGTCTGCAGCGCCGACAACCGGCGGTCGCGCGTGAAGTCCATTCGCCACAGCGTGCGCAGCGCGAGCGGTCCGGACGGACGCCGTAGCGGCGGGTGGGCGACGACGTCCGGGTCGATGCTCGAGTCGAACCGCACGTCGATGACCTCGTCGGGCACGGCTGATCCGTCGAACACGAGGTCTTCGCGGATGAAGCGCTCCAGCTTCTCCCGCGATGGGCCAGTGCGTCCGTAGTACGCCAGCAGGTGTTGCAGCCCGGGCGTCGGAAGTGCGCGTGTCGTGCCGATGCCCCCAGGACCCATCAAGACCATGCGACGCACCCGCTGCGGTGTGTCGAGCGCGAGGCGCAGCGCGCACGCACCGCCGTATGAGTTGCCGACGAAGTCCGCCCGCTCGATCCCGAGCTCGTCGAGCAGCCCGCGAATGTGGTCGGCGAGATACCCGAACGGATCGCTGCCGTCGACGCCCTTTGCCGAGCGTCCGTACCCGGGCAGGTCGGGGACGATCACGCGGAAGTCCTTGGCGAGCGCCTCGATGTTGCGCGCATAGTTGGAGACGCCGGACGCGCCCGGGCCACCGCCGTGCAAGAGCACGACCGGAGCGCCCTGGCCGGTTTCGGCGACGAAGATGCCCTTGCCGCGGACCTGGACGATGCGTTCGGTCAGCCATGCCGTATTCATGCGTTGCTCCTGATGTAGGACGTAATGGTGAGAGACGCCGGTGGCGGCGCGAGGGTGTGGCCGGCACCCGCCGCGGCGTAGATGAAGCCGTCCGGTCGCAAGGCCACGATGTCGGCGTTGTGCGCGCGCATCCACGAGATCAACACTCCGTTGAAGTCGATGACGTCCGACCCGATGTGCAACGCACGAGCGCCGGTACGCCGCCAGGCGCTAGGCACGCTCGCACCGGACAGGCACATCACCACCCAGCCAGTGCCGAGCACGTCGTCGAGCTTGGCTCGCTGACCATGCGCGTCGAGCACGTCAGGCTGAGGCAGGCGACGTCCGACCGCCGGCCGGGATTCCGACAGGAACCCGGCGGGGTACTGCGCTGCCGGAATCCAGAGGGAGCGCTGCAGCCAGGCGTTGAGCGGCCCGATCCGCCCGATCGCACGCAGCGCGGGGTTGCGCATCATCGCGAGAATGCGGCGGCGCTCGGTGATGAAGCGTCCTGCGAACACGGCGCGCCTGGTGACGTCGCGGACGTGCGGCTGTCGCTCCGCCTCGTACGAGTCCAGCACGTCGTCGGAGAGCTCCCCGCGGACGACTGATGCGATCTTCCAGCACAGGTTCGCGGCGTCGCGAACGCCCGCGGACATGCCCTGCCCGATCCACGGCGGCATCGCGTGTGCTGCATCCCCCGCGAGGAACACACGTCCCACCCGCCATCGTGCCGCGAACCGCACATGGTGGCTGTACACGGTGGCGCGCAGGATCTTCACGTTCGCCTCGGTGATGCCGTAGCGCGCGAGCAGCGTCCAGATCGCGTCGTCGGAGACCAGGTGATCCTCGTCCTCACCGGGCAGGATCGGG